>CALDSL010000490.1 GCA_937920255.1 uncultured Anaerolineaceae bacterium
CGCTGCAGCCCGAGCGCGCCCTGCTGATCAACCTGCGCGCGCTGCTGCGCCAGTATGACCCCGACCTGCTGCTCACCGCCTGGGGCGACACCTGGCTGCTGCCCCATCTTCTGCAACTCTCGCGCCGCCTGGGTATCGCCCTGCCGCTCAACCGGCAGAGCGGGCGCGGGGTGGCGCAGCGCCCCGAACGCACCTACTTTTCCTACGGGCAGATCATCTTTCGCGGGCGGCAGGTGCACCTGTTTGGCCGCTGGCACATCGACCGCTGCAACGGCATGATGTGGGACGATTACGAGCTGGACGGCGCGCTCGAGTCGGCGCGGGTGACGGCCCTGCCGGTGCAGGTGGCCGCGCGCGTTTCCCCCGGCAGCGGCATTTCGGCCATGCAGATGCTGGTGGCGCTGCGCATGGGCGTGCTCATCCCCTGGCACAAGCAGCAGCCCGAACAGTTGAAGAGCGCGCTCGACTTCCTGCGCGGCGACCAGGGCGGCATGGTCTACCAGCCGCTGATCGGGCTGCACTGCGACGTGGGCGCGGTCGATTTTATCTCCATGTACCCCAGCGTGATGGTGCGCTGCAATATTTCTCCTGAAACCGAGCCGGTGGGGCTTTCCGACCCGCCGGCGGAAGAGCCGGGGCTGGTGCCGCGTACCCTGGCGCCGCTGCTGCGCAAGCGCATCGCCCTCAAGCGCCGCATGGCCGCCAGCCCGGCCTGGGATCCGCGCGTGCGGATGGATAAGGCGCGTATTTCGGCGCACAAGTGGCTGCTGGTGACCTGCTTTGGCTACCTGGGCTATAAGAACGCGCGCTTTGGCCGCATCGAAGCCCACGAGGCCGTCACCGCCTACGGGCGCGAAGCGCTGCTGCGCGCCAAAGAGGCGGCCGAAGACCAGGGCTATCAGGTGCTGCACCTGTACGTCGACGGGCTGTGGGTGACGCGCCCCGGTGCCAGCGCCCCGCCCGATTTTCAGCCCCTGCTGGACGAGGTTGTGGAGCGCACCGGACTGCCCATCGCCCTGGATGGCGTCTACCGCTGGGTGGCGTTCCTGCCCGCGCGCCGCGACGAGCGCATCCCGGTGCCCAACCGCTACTTTGGCGTGTTTCAGGACGGCTCGCTCAAGGTGCGCGGCATCGAAGCCCGCCGCCGCGACACCCCGCCGTTTATCGCCGAGACGCAGATGGACATCCTGCGCTGCCTGGCGCGCGCGCCCAGCGCCAGCGAACTGCCCGCCTGCCTGCCGGAGGCGCTGGGCCTGCTGCGCGCGCGGCTGTCTGACCTGAGCGCGCTGCGCGTGCCGCTTGAGGCGCTGCTGGCGGCGCAGCGCCTGAGCCGCGAGCCGGAGCGCTACGTCACCCCCTCGCCGGCGGCGCTGGCGGCCATGCAGCTCCAGGCGGTGGGCAAGCGCGTTCGTCCCGGACAGCGCGTGCGCCTGCTGTTTCTACGCGGCAAACCCGGCGTGTGGGCCTGGGATCTGCCCGGCCGTCCCAGCCCGGCCATGCTGGACACGGCTTATTACCGCCGCCTGCTGCTGCGCGCCGCCAGCAGCGTGCTCCAGCCGTTCGGGTTGAACGAAGACACCCTGCGCGCGCTGATGGACGGTGGGGTGGAGGTGCCGTTGCAAGGTTAGACACGCCTCTTTTTGGCCGCGCCAAATTTCCTATAATTACGGCTAGAAATGTCTTGAATGTCTGCCGCAGTGGGGCAAGCGCGGCAGGATCGCTTCCACAGACAACTTCAAAACCCATACCTTCATCGAACGGAGAACTTCTCATTATGGACAGCGCTCACGTGCTTACCTCTCCTGCTTTGCTGTACCTGTTTGCCGACGAGCTTGTGCCGCCGGCCAGCGGGCTGTTCAAAGAGTTTGCCCTCGCCCCGCGCACGGGCACAAAAGTGGACCTGAAACAACTTGTGGTCAAAACCTACACCGCCGCTTTCATGGAACTGAGCGAGGCCGGTATCATCGAACTGGCCCCGGTGGAAATCAAGAAATTCCTGGGAAAGGAAACCGCCGTCATCCCGCAGATCGTCGGGACGGCCGAACCCGCGCCCACCAGCCTGGGCGCGCAATTAATGGTGATGCTGCGCGCGGCCACCAAGCCGCAAAACGGGCGCGTGCGCGAGATCGTGATGCACGTGGTCGGTGGGCCATCCAGCACCAGCTACCCGTGGCTGATGGCGCTCGTGCCGGTCATCCGCGAGGCGTCTGAGGCTGGGCTGGTGACCATGCCCGAGAAGAAACCCGGCTTCTTCAAAGCCATGTTCAAGCCGTACGAATCGGTCACCACTGCCACGGCCGTGCCCGAGCGCGTGGACGGGCTTCAGGGCGACATGCGCGCCGCCGTCGCGCGGCTCGAGGCGTTCGAGGCGCGCTTGGGCTCGCTGGCGCCCATGCTGCGCAAGGAGATCGAGAACGGCGTCAAGGCCTGCATGGAGAACGACAGCGACTAGCTCTTGCTGGTTGCCTTACGGGATTGTTCACCGGTCGGAGCTTTACGCTCCGGCCGGTTTGCCGTACAATGTACCGGTTGGATAGAAGGAGAAGCAAACAACGTCATGGCAGTACAGCAACAAGTCGCATATTACCGTATGGTTTGTATTGATGTTGATGGAACCCTGCTTGATTCACGCCACCAGCCGGCCCCCGGCGCGCAGCAGGCGCTGGATGCGATGCTGGCGCGCGGCGTGCTGCCGGTGCTGGCTTCGGGGCGCACGCGCGTGGGGGTGAAGCCGCTGCTGCGGCAATTTGGGCTGGGGCCGGCGCATATCGGTGGGGGCGGGGCGTATGCCTGCGGCCCGGATGGCGAGTTGCTGTTCAGCCGTCCCATCACGCCGGATGTGCTGCCGGTGCTGGTGCAGCGCGCGCGGCGCGTGGGGCTGGGCCCGGCGCTGCATTATTTGGATGAAACTATTATCGAGGGTTCGGCGGCGCACGAACACGCCATGCGCCAGTACAACGCCGGGCAATGCCCGCGCGTGCCGGACCTGCTCGCCCCGGATTTTGACGTTCCCCTCAAGCTCACCCTGTGGGGCGAGTCGGATGAGTTGGATGAATTTGCTGCCTGGGTGCGCACCACCGATCTGGAACAGTCGGTGGAGATGGTGCGTTCCAACCAGGTGTTTCTGGAGTTCAACCAGGTGGGGGTGAGCAAAGGCGCGGCAGTCACCGTCTTGGCTGCGGCGCTGGGCATTCCGCTGGAGCGCGTCATGACGGTGGGCGATCAATTCAACGATGTGAGCATGTTCGCCGTGGCGGGTCTGTCGGTTGCGATGGGCAACGCGCCCGAAGGCGTGAAGCAGTCCGCCACCCACGTGGCCCCCACCAACGACGAGGGCGGCCTGGCCTGGGCGATTCATACGTTCGTTTTATAAGGGTTGCATATTTCGGCAGTTTCCCGTTTGGGTGTGTTTTTGGTACGCGAAAGATATCAAAACCAACCTCAAGAAGGAGACTGTCGTTTTCTTGTCATCAGCAAGAAGAGGACGAGCAATGCAGGCAACCCCGTAATGTACGGCAGATAAGGGGTCAGCCAGTTGACCACCGCCCTGAGGTTTTCAACGCCTTTCGATAGTTCAACCCCGTTTGCGAATTGAACGCCAAGAAATATTGCGCCTGCGATCAACGCCAAAACCAATGGCGACATAACAAGAAGAAGGATATAGACAACGGGTTTGAGAAAAGCTCGCATATCAGCTCACCCTCACCAGCACTTCCGGATGTTCTGCTCGAGGTATCCACAGGCTCAACAGGCCGACGCACAACATCAATATTCCCGCAATTCTCATCCATTGGTTTACGCCAATGATTTCAGCAACCGGCCCGGAGATTGACAGGCCAATCGGGATCCCCAAACTCATCACGCTGGTCACAAAAGAGATTACCTTGCCCAGGTTTTCTTGCGGCACGCTTTGTTGAATATAGGCCATAAAGGGGATGTTCCCCAACATTCCGGTCGTACCCATTAAGAATACGACGATGCAGAATATCCAGAAGGCACTGGCGGGTAGCAGTCCACCGATCAGCGCGCAAGCCCCTAGCAGCAGGGAGGAAAAGGAAATCATCAGGGTGGGCTTTTTCAATCCGCCGGTAAGTCCAATAACCATCGCGGTGATTAGCATCCCGAGCGAGAATAGCGTCTGAACAATGCCGTTATGCCAGGCCCCTCCTTGAAAGTATTCTCTTACCATTAATGGTAAGAGCGTACCGAGCGGTAAAAAGACAATGCTAGTGATAAATACCGGTATAGACATCCACATCAGAAGATTATTTGCCCTAATTACCCCGATACCCTGGCGGATATCCTTGATAATGTTTGGCCTGTGTGTCTGGGTGGCGGTATATTTCGGAATGCGAACAAAAGAAAGCGTGAATACCGCCAACGCAGCGCCAACGACATCGACAAGCATGACATACGGTAGGGCCGTTATGCTCATCAAAAACGCGCCGAGAATTGGGCCGGTCATCGTCGTGATTGAAGAGACCGCCTGCCCCATACCGCCGGCCCTGGTCAGATCGCTTTTTGGGACAAGCTGCGGTATCGCAGCCTGTAAAGCCGGCTTATGAAAGGTTTCGCCAAGCGCCCTGACACACAAAACCGCGTAAACAAACCAAAGGGAAGGCGTGCCAAAGAAAAACGACAGGCCAAGGATCAGGCTGGATGCTGCCACGGCAATATCGGCAGTTACCAAAATGAATTTTCGGTTAAGCCGGTCGATCCAAACGCCCGCGAATGGGCCGATCAGAACCTGGGGCAGCAAGCCAATGATGCTGGCAAAGGTCAGCGCAATCGCCGAACCAGTTTCTACAGTGATCCACCAGATGATGGCAAACTGCACGGCATTCGAACTGAGCAGCGAAAATGCCTGGCCGATATAAAGCGTGAAGAAGAGCCTTTTCCAGGTTTTAGTGTTTTGCATTTTTTGACCTTTCCAGGCAGGCGGCGATAACACTGGCGCTCCTGGCGGCGCCGTTTTCAGCAGCGATATCTTTCGCTAGCGCTTGTGCATTGGCAACAATTCTATCCTGTAGCGCGTACTGAATGGCATCAGCAAACTTTTCAGGGCTGATCTGCCGTATCGGGACGGGTTTTGCTCCAACGCGTAATTCATACGTTCTTTGCGCCCAGGCATATTGGTCTAAGGCAAATGGCATAATCGCACATGGCACCCCGGCCCTTAAACCTGCCGCTGTTGTTCCCGCGCCGCCGTGATGGCATACCGCAGCAACACGGGGAAAAAGCCACGAATGCGGGATGTTATCGACTGTGTAGATGGTATCGGGGGCGTTTGGAATCTTCCCCATACCGCTGATGATGGCGCGCTTTCCGATGCGGCTGAGACCAGCTATGATGGCCTCTGGGATTTTCCTGGCTTCAACCTGGTCAAACATACTGCCAAAACCAACATAAACCGGCTTCTCGCCGCTATTTAAGAAAGCCGTCAGTTCTGGTGATGGCTCGAAGTCCTCTGGCTCTTCTACATACCAGTAGCCGTTTTGGTGAATGTGTTCATTCCAATCTCCCGGTCGTGAAAAGACAAAGTTACTGCAAGAAACAACCGCAGGGTGTCGCTCATCTGTGTGGCGTTCAAAGGGAGCACCAAAATGGTCGGGCAGTTTGCCAAAATGCGCTTTCCAGAAGGGTTTAAGAGAGGCTTCGGAGGCCATCCAGAGCATTTGCTGCAGCATCATATAACTAACGAGATTAATGGGTGGAGTCGATTTAACCTTACTGTAGAAAATGACAGATGGCCGCTCTCTGGTTTTATGGAGTGGGAAAGGGGAAGCAAGAACAGAAGGGATGCCCATTTTCTCCGCCGCATAGTAGCCAATGGCAACCCCCGGGTGATAGACAATCATTTCGCTGCCCTCACAGGCAGAATAATAGTGGTTCACCATATGGATGCCATATTTTTTCATTTTCTGAAAGCTGAAAAACATCTTGATGGGGTTATCCGCTCGCTGGGCTTCTCTGATCATTTTCTTGTCCACGTTTAGGGATTCAAAATCGACATCTACGGAGTAAAAGTCAATCCCATAGCTGCGGACAAGATTTTCATGATTCCTGGTAATGGCAATGCGCACCTCCTTTCCCAGCTTCTTTAACGCAACAGCAAGCGCCAGGTAGGGCTGCACATCACCACGCGAACCGGCGCATAAAATTGTTATCATCCCTCTTCCTCCAAAAGAATTGAATAATCCGACAACGTGTTGTACAATCATAACAAAAGCAGTTGGCAACATCAACCAACAATCACTCCGCAAGTGTCGGAAAATAAAGGATAAGCGATGTATAAGCAGTCAGTGACCGCCGAAAAAACCAGGCAAAAACTCATCGATGCTTTCCTGTCTTTATATGCGACCAGACGCATCGATAAGATCACCGTCAGGGAGATTACCAACATGGCTGGTTACAATCGCGGAACATTTTATGCGTATTTTTTTGATGTATACGATGTTCTGGAGCAAATTGAAGCTGAGGCACTACCTTCCTTTGAAGAGCTCCCCCCAATGATGGACGCGGGTGAAGTCTCGCCGGTGTTTGTCGCATCTTTTTTATCGCTGTACCAGGAAAAGTTTAAGGTGTACGATGTACTGCTGGGAGATAACGGCGACCCTGCCTTCCAGCGCAAGTTGAAAAACAGCATTAAGTCTACGCTTTTCGAGATGCTTGCAAAAAAGGGAAATGTCAACGTTATTGAAGTTGACCTCATGCTCGAATATATTCTTTCCGGGTTAATTGGAATCCTCATCTATGCGTTTCAGAACAGGCCAAACATCCCTGAAGAACAGCTCGTCGCTATGATTTACACCCTTCTGAAAGGCGATGTTTCCCATAAGTTACGAGTGTCTGCGTCCACAATTCGTAATTGATTCCTGCTGATCCGCCCACAGAAATCCTTGTGCCTGCTACCAAAAGGTTGGTTGACTCCGCGCAGCCGGCGTGCTATACTATTCATAGAATGAACCACCGGTTCATAATGCGAACCGATTATCTGACCGGGATAGCCTGATGCCCCCTTCAAACACCCCCATCTCCTCCGTACAATCCCTGGCCCGCGCGTTGGATTTGCTGGAAGCTTTCCCGCGCCTTGGCCCGGAGATCGGTCTGTCGCGCATTGCCGCCGAGCTGGGGCTGAGCAAGGCCACTGCTTACCGCCTGCTCTCCACGCTGGAAGAGCGCGGCTACGTCGAGCGCTCGCCCGGCAGCCGCGATTACCGCCTGGGGCTGCGCGCGTTTGAACTGGGGTCGTATTACCACAGCCAGCTTGAGGTGCGCCAGATGGCCCTGCCGTTGATGCGCGAGATGACCGCCCAAACCGGCGAGGCTACGTTCCTGTGCGTGCGCGAGGGCGACCAGGCGGTGTGCGTGGAGCGGGTGGACGCCAGCGCGCAGATGATGGTGTTTGCGCTGCGGGTGGGTGGCCAGCAGCCGCTGCACTGCGGCGCCGCGCCGCGCGCTCTGC
>CALDSL010000491.1 GCA_937920255.1 uncultured Anaerolineaceae bacterium
CAGCCGCACCAGCAGCCCCAGGGCAAGAAAGATTCCAATGGCAGTCAGGGTCATAACAACGTGTGCTCCCGGCGCAATGTGGTGCTATATAAACGCATTTCTGTAGGGGTGAAGCATCCGGACAGGCCCATCCTACTGCAAAACCTCATCATCCTTCCGGATGCTTCACCCAAACCTGTGCCGGTCAGGGCGCTCTATCCGCGCTATTCCCCCGCTGTTCGTCAAAACCCCTGGTAAATCCACAACGGCGCGCTGCCGGCGGTCATAACCACCAGCAGAATCAGAATCACCGCCAGGATCAGCGCCCAGCGGTTCTCCCGCGAAAAAACGCGCCGCCAAAAACTCATTGCTGATATCCGCACACCAGCCAGTTGCCGCCCTCTTCCACCACGCGGAATACCCGCGAGTCCAGCGCCAGCTCCTGGTCTTCATTATTATACGTAGCGATGATCTTGCCCGAGCAGGTCACCAGCGCCGCGTCGCCGTCCGTGCCGGTCTGCGTGCAGCCGGGTTCCTCCACCCGCGCCGTCACGCCCTGGAACGAATCCAGCTCCAGCAGCGCCATCTCTTCCCAGTCGGCGCAAGACAGGGTCGACATGCGGTCACTGTCCTGCGTCACCAGCGCGGTCAGGTAGTCCTCCACCGCCGCCGGCGCGCCCGCGCCGTCGCCATCATTTCCCGCAGCGCACGCCGAGAGCAGAAAAGCGAGCGCGATCAGTGCAAACACAATTTTTTTCATGCCATCTCCATCCCACACGAGAATACGGGGCGCACCGCCCCTGTGCGATTATAAGCACGCCCGTCAAAGAATGCAAGCCGGAAAAAGGTGGAGGGGATTGTGGTGTTTTGTTGTTTGTTTTTGCGCGAAGCGCAAAAACAAACAACAAAACACTACAATCCCCTCCACATATTCGTTTCATTCGTGCTATTCGTGATGCTTTTTCCCTTACCCCGCCGGCTGCTGCTGCGTGATGCAGTGGATATTCCCCCCGCCCAGCAGGATCTCCCGCGCCGGCACCGGCGTCACCTTGCGCTCCGGGTACAGCCCCTGCAGCGACTGCAGCGCCGCCGCGTCATGCGCATCGCCAAACACCGGCACGATCACCCCGCCGTTGCAGGCATAGTAATTAATGTACGACCCCGCCAGCCGGTCGCCCGTGTTGCGCGGCAGCGTGCCCGCCACCGCGTCCACGTCGCGCGCTTCTTCTTCAGTAATGTAGATCGGCCCCGGCTGGTGGATGCGGTGCACCTCCAGCTTGCGCCCGCGCGCGTCCGTCGCGGCGGTCAGGCGCTCGTAGGCGTCGTTGGAAATCTCCCACTGCGGATCGTTGCGGTCGTCCGTCCAGGTCAGCGCCACTACGCCGGGCCGCACGATGTTGATGATGTTGTCCACGTGGCCGTTGGTTTCGTCCAGGTACACCCCGCGCCCCAGCCAGATGATCGTGTCTACATTCAGGTACGCGCGCAGCAGGTCTTCGATCTGGGCTTTGCTCAGTTGCGGGTTGCGGTTGGGGTTCAGCAGGCACTCCTCGGTGGTGATCAGCGTGCCCTGCCCGTCAACGTGGATCGAGCCGCCCTCCAGCACCAGCGGCGCCTTGTAGCGGTCGACCCGCTCGATCTCCAGCACCTTGGCCGCCACCTGGTCGTCCTGATCCCACGGGAAATACAGCCCCCCGTCCAGCCCGCCCCAGGCGTTGAAGTCCCAGTCGACGCCGCGCACCACGCCGCCCGGCCCGCGGACAAACGTCGGGCCGCAGTCGCGCATCCAGGCGTCGTCGTTCGACATTTCGACCACGCGCGCGCCCGCCGGCAGCATGGCGCGCGCGTTGAGGAACTGCGCCCGCGAGACGCACATCGTCACCGGCTCAAACTGCGCGATGGCCGCCGCCACCGCCGCGTAAGCGCGCTGCGCCGGTTTTGCGCCCTGGCGCCAGTTGTCCGGGCGCTCGGGCCACAGCATCCACGTTCCCGCGTGGCGTTCAAACTCGCCCGGCATCCGGAAACCGTCAGCGCGCGGGGTCGATTCGATGGTAATAGACATAAGACACCTCTCTTACTTCTTGCGCGATACCGCCAATAACACTTCGCCGATCACCAGCGTGACCACCACGCCGATCAACACCGGCACGGCATAGGCCCAATCCACCGGCTGGCCGGGCACCCACACGAAGAACACCACCGCCTGGAGGATGAACACCTCGCACACCACCGCCAGCAGCACGGCCAGCCAGGCCGGGCCGGGGAAGCGGAACGGGCGCTCTCGGCTGGCATCCGTGGCGCGCAGGCGCACAAATGCCGGGAACATGGCCAGGTACGGCAGCAGGAAGATGATCGAACTGAAGGCGAACAGCGACCAGAACAGCTCTTCGTCGGTGGCGGCCAGCAGGCCGTACAGCACCAGCACCACGCTGGAGATGATCCCGGTCAGGATGTATGCGCCCACCGGCGTCTTGTTGACCGGATGCAGCCTGCCGAACACCGCCGGCAGCTCGCCCTCGCCGGCAGCTTCCGCCGCCGTGCGGTTGGCGCCCATCGTCCAGGTGACCATATTGGAAAGCAGCGTGTACAGCGCGCCGATCCCCAGCAGGGTCACGGCCGCGGTGGCCAGCGCGCCCTGGCCGAAGATCAGCCGCAGGGTGTCGATGATGCCCGAGACCAGCCCCAGTTCTTCATTGGGAACCGCCAGCAGCATCCCCACCGTGCCGAGCAGGTAAAACACCGCGATCAGCACGCCCGAGGTCAGCACCGCGCGCGGAATATCGCGCCGCGGGTCTTCCATTTCCGCCCCCGCGCCAGACATCAACTCAAAGCCCATAAAGTTGTAGATGATGACCGGCAGGAACGCCAGCCCGGCGTCCCATTTGGGCAGGATACTGGCAAACGACAGGTCGTTGGCCACGCCCTGGCGCAGCGCCAGCACAAACGCGCCCACGCCGATCACCACCATGATAAACGCTTTGAGGAACGCGCCCAGGTTGGGTACCCACTTGCCGGTCTCCAGCGTGATCGTGCCGACCCACACCGTGATCCAGGTCATGATGATGCCGATGATGATCTTGACCCACAGGGTCATATCCGGGAAGAACAACTGCGAGAAGATCCCCGCGAACAGCACGTACACCGAGGGCATCCACAGCGCCACGTTGACCCAGTACAGCCAGGTGGTGCGCGCGGCCCACTTCTCGCCAAACGCCCGCGCCACCCACACGTACAGCCCGCCCTGTTCGGGGTAGGTGGTGCCCAGTTCGGCCGTGATCAGCCCGTAGGGGATGAAGAACAGCAGCAGCGTGATCACCCACCACGAGATGGTGGCCGGGCCGATGGCGGCGGAAGCGGTCAGCGTGTCGATCACCAGAATCGCGCTGACGGTAAACAGGGTCATATCCAAACCGCGCAGGGCTTTCTTGAAGCTCCCGGCCGGTTTGGCGGTCTTGGTTGTTGCAGTCATAATGAAAGGTCCTTTGTTGGTTGTTGGTTTTGCCGGGCGATGCGCGCCCGGGTGTTTCCTGTGATGTGCGGCGGTTAGCGCCCCGCCGCCCGCGCGCGCTCCATAAACGCGGCCCGGATTTGCGCTTCCCCGGGGATGTCGAACGCGCCCAGCCGGATGGCCGGCTTGGTCTTGCCGTGAAAATCAGAGCCGATGGTCACCAGCACGCCCCGCTCCTGTGCCTGCCGCGCCCAAAAGGCGGCGGTACCGGCGTCGTGATAGCTGCTGTAGGCTTCGACGCCCTCCACCCCGGCCGTCAGGATTTCGGCGAACATGGCTGCGTCGCGGCCAATGTTGATGCCCGGATGCGCCAGCACCGCGAACCCTCCCGCGCGCCGGATGGTCTCGACCGCCTGCGCCAGGGTGAAAAAGTCGACGTGCGCGTAGGCCGGCTTGCCCTGCGCGCACACGTCCCAGTAAAAGTTGACGTACGGGTTGTCGCTGCGCCCGCCGCCGGCGCGGTAGGGCTGCAGCAGCGGATGCGCCTCGTTGCGCGGGTCGGCCAGCGCCACTTCCGCCAGCATCTCCCCGGTGATCACCCCATCGATGGCCAGCGCGTCGATCTGCTCCTGCTCGATGATGATTCCCAGCCCGCGTACCGCGGCCAACCGTTGGATGGAGGCCTGCTGTTCCTGGCGGGTGAGGTCGTCTTCGTAGCTCTCGAACTCCGCCGCCGCCGGGTCGATGCCGTAGCCGAGCACGTGCAGGTTGACTCCGCGCAGGTGGCAGTCCAGCTCCACGCCGGGGATCAGACTGATCCCCACCGCGCGCGCCGCGTCCAGCGCGCCGGGGTAGGCGCGCGTGGAGTTGTGGTCGGTGATGGCAATCGTCCGCAGCCCGTTCCCGGCGCACATGCGCACGAGGTCCTCCGGCGCGTACGTGCCGTCAGTGCTGATGGTTGTGTGCATGTGCAGGTCGAGTGTGTTCATCATCAATCCTTCCAACTCACGTGTCATTGGGAACCGAGGAGCAGACTTTGTGGGAGATTGCGAGCCCCGCTGCATAAGAGGTTCATTATTAATGACGGTTCGGCGGGGCTCGCAATCTCCCGGCGTGCCGGGGGGCGGAAATGCAGGGTATGGTGGTTTTGCGGCCGCAAATACCCTCTCCAACTCCCCGAAAATGCGTTCTTCAGCATTTTGGGGGAGGGTTTAAGCCTCCCTCCATCTTCGGTTTTTGAAGATGGGGGGAGGTTTGGAGGGGGGTCGTTCTGACGGCGGTCGTCACTGCGCTCCTCGCACGAACAACCCTACCACCCTCAGCCAAACATCGCCTCAATCTTCTCCCGCTGCACGGCCTTCTGAGCCTCACTCGGGCGCTTCAACCGCGGGTACACCAGCCACGCCAGCAGGCCCTTCTCCGTATGCAGCCGGTTCTCCGACTGGTCGAAAATGATCGAGTGCGGCGAATCCATCACCTCGTCCGTCGCCTCGACGCCGCGCGAAGCCGGCAGGCAGTGCATAAACTTGACGTGCGCCGGGGCCTGCCGCACCAGGTCCATGTTCACCTGGTAGCGCGGCATAAACGCCGCCCGCCGCTCGGGGATCTGGTCTTCCTGCCCCACCCACCACCACAGGTCGGTGTAGATGAAATCCGCGTCTTTCACCGCCGCCACCGGGTCGTCGGTGATGGTCAGCTTACTGCCCGAGACGCGGCAGTTGTCCTCGGCCCATGCTCGCCACTCGGCCGGCGCCTGGTACTTGACCGGCGCGGCGTGGGTGAAGTTGATCCCCAGCCGCGTGCAGATCAGCATCAGCGAAGACAACACGTTGGTCGCGTCGCCGATGAAGGTCACGTTCAGGTCTTCCATGCGCTTGCCTTCCGGCATGTGCTCCAGCATGGTGATCACGTCGCACACCACCTGGGTGGGGTGGTTGTAATCCGTCAGGCCGTTGATCACCGGCACGGTGGCGCCGGCGGCCAGCCCGGTGATCGTCTCGTGCTTGAGCGTGCGCGCCATGATCACATCCGTCATGCGCGAGAGCACCTGCGCCGTGTCGTACAGCGATTCGCGTACGCCCAGGTGGATCTCGCCCGGCTTGAGGTACAGCGCGTGGCCGCCCAGCTCGAACATGGCTACTTCAAACGAGACGCGCGTGCGCGTGGACGGTTCCTCGAAGATCATCGCCAG
>CALDSL010000492.1 GCA_937920255.1 uncultured Anaerolineaceae bacterium
GGGTAGCCTTCCTGCTCGGCTTTTTTTGCAAACGCAAGATACTTGTGGTTCGCCTGTGATTCACCGGCAAACGCTTCTTGCAGGTGGTCTTTCGTGGTGTTCAATGTGTTCGTCATTCATCTCTCCGTATGGTTGCATGCAAATGGGATATTCCGGATTAGTTTAATCCGGTCGGATAGGCGCGTCAATCTGGGGATATCCCATTAATCGGCGACAAACATCACTTCAGGGCCGCCAAAGCCAGCCGGTAGCTTGCGTCTTTGCTGCCGCCATTGGGCAGAAGGTGCACCTGGTCAAACCCACCAGCCTTCGCCTGAACGGGCGTGGGGACAGTCAGCGCCGCCAGCGGCTCCAACCCGTAGACCGGGCCAGCCTGCGCCTCGCCCACCTGCTGCCCATTCAGCAGGTACACCAGGGTGTAGTCGCCGGCGCTGTCCAGCACCAGCTCCAGGGCGGCAGGTTGCACCGGCGCGCCGAACTCGAGGATCACGCCGCTGTCGCCGAAGGTCACCGGGCGGGCCGGGTCGAGCGCGGCGGGGTCGACGCTGAAGCGGTGAGGGTAGCGGTAGCGCAGCGTGTCGATCAGGTGATCCAACTGGCCGGTGTTGATCTGCCAGATCGCGCGCCAGCGATCCGCGCCAAACAGCGACCCGCGCACAATCCGGCGCAGGGAGTCATAATACGCCGCCAGGCTGGCGTCTTCGATTTGGTTGTGGCCGCTGTAGAGCGTGCTCAGATAGCCCTCAGGGATCACGCGGTGGAAATGGCCGACGTAGAAGTTGGCCTCGCGTTCGGCGGGCAAGCGCGCCAGCAGCGGGTCGGCCAGGGCATACTGGTCGATGGCGTACACGTTCGGCCCGGCATAAAAGCCGAACATACCCACGTTATTCACCGGTACTACGGTGTAGTCGCGCTCGCCGGCGGCGCGCGCTGCCAGCCCGGTCTCGCGCCCCTGTGAGGTGGGGAACGGCTTTTCACGGCTGCGGGTCAGCATGCCCACATCGCCCCAGTACCAGGCGCGCTCGTCGTTGATGCGGCGCTCGTCCGACTTGGAGTAATCGGCGGGCATGTCCACCCGGTAGGTGGGCAGCGGAGCCGCCAGACCAACCAGCAGCGCCAGCGCCAGCAGCCCGGCGGATTCCAGCGGGGGAGCGGTCTGACGTTCGGGCAGGCGGAAGCCGATCAGCGCCACGGCGGCGAACAGCGGCGCGGTGAAAAAGCGCCCGCTCATAAAATCGCCACCGATGCGCACGATATAGATCAGGTACAACACAATGCCCAACGCGACAGCGGTTTCGCGGGCGCGGCGCGAGGTGAGACCCAGCCCCACCCCACCCAGAATGGCCGTCAGGGTAATGGGATCGTACTGGAGCGAGTGCAGGTAGTAAAACAGGCCCTGCACGGCCAGCTCGTTTCCCGCCACGCCGGTGTTGAGCTTGGCGTAGGCCGTGTTGGGGAACGGGAAGCCGTAATAGACGATGGAGAAGAATTCCCACAGGAGAAAGGGCAACTGCCCCAGCGCGGCCCAACCCAGCGCCCGCCAGCGGCGCGGCGTTTGCCACCAGGCAACCAGCAGCGCCGGGGCAAACAGCAGCAGGCTGTCCATGCGGTTGACCCCGGCCAGCGAGGCCACCGCCGAAAGCCAGAACAGCCGCCGCGTGGTAGCCGGCTGCCCCAGGAAGA
>CALDSL010000493.1 GCA_937920255.1 uncultured Anaerolineaceae bacterium
CGCCGACGCCATGATCACCATTTGCCAGGAAATCGCCGATGGCACCTACCAGCTTGCGGGCGAGGAAGACGGTGAAGAAGGCGCTGAGGGCGAAGAGGGTGAAAGCGACATGACCACCACGCCCGAGAGCGCGGACATCACCCCGACGCCCTGATTGAACCGACGATGAACCTGAAATTAAACGGTAAACAAATGCAGTTCCGCAGCCAGCGGGCATCTTCCAACCCGGTGCGCGTGTTCTTTTTGCTCACCCTGGTGTTGGGCGGGCTATTCCTGCTGCGTTCGATTGGCTCGGGGGCGGTGAAGCCGCTGTACGATATCACCCCCACGCCCACGCGCTACGCCACCAACTATGCCCTGGAAGGGCAAACGCATTTCCAGGCCGGCAACCTGCCCAAAGCCATCGACGCCTACCAGCTCGCGCTGCAGCAGGATCCCGAGAATGTGCAGTTGTGGGTGGAGCTGGCGCGCATCCAGGCCTATTCTGCCAGCGCGCTCAGCACCGACCAGCAGAAGTATGACCGCCTGCAGGATGCGCTGGCTTCGGCCACGCGCGCCACGGAAATCAACCCGGATATGAGCCTGGCGCATGCCACGCGCGCCTTTATCCTCGACTGGGTGGCCAGCAACCCGCTCTCAGAGGGCGAAACCGCCCGTCTGCTGACCGAGGCGGAGCAGACCGCCGAACGCGCCCTGACCCTGGACAGCAAAAACGCGCTGGCCATGGCTTATAACGCCGAAATTCTGGTGGATAACCAGCGCTGGTCACAGGCTGAAGGCTATATCAACCAGGCCATGCAGTTGAACAAAGAAGAGATGGACATCTGGCGCGTGTATGCTTACGTGCAGGAATCGCTCGGCAATTACAACGAGTCGATCAACGCCTACAAACGCGCCGCGGAAATCACCCCCAACCTGACCTTCCTGTACAACTACATCGCCCGAACCTACCGCCACCTGCGCCAGTACGACGAGGCGCTACGCTACTATGCCATCGCGGTGGCGATCAACCAGAACCTGGGCATCACCGACCCCAACCCGTACATCGGTATCGCCAAGACGTATATCCAGACCGGCGATTTTTTCGCGGCCAGCCTGAACGTGCGCAAAGCGCTGCAGTTTGACGTGGCCAACCCGGACGTGTACGCCCAGCTTGGGATTGTCTACTGGCACGCGCGTAATTATGAAGGCTCGATCCCGGCCTTCCGCTGCGCCCTGTACGGCTGCGACGCGGAAACCGCGTGCGAAGTGCGCAAGTGCGATAAGACCGTCGACCCGATGGTCAGCATTCAGGGCATGCCGCTCACCGGTTCGACTGTGGTGTATTACTACACCTACGGTTCGGTGCTGGCGGCCATGCACGGCGTGGGCGATGATTTGTGCAACCAGGCCGTGCAGGTGCTGGGGCAGGTGGAAGACCGCTACCGCAGCGACGTGAACATCATGTCCATCGTGGGCACCAGCCAGGAAATCTGCGCCACGTACGGCATCTACCGCGACGGCAGCGGGCCGATCATCCCGTTTGAGCCGACGCCCGAAGCCACGGAAGAATCGACGCCCGAACCGGTGGACGGCATGAGCGCCACGCCGGCGGTCACCGGCACGCCGCAGCCATAAGCCGGTCAACGCTTTACGGGCCACGCAAAAAGATTTTACCGCGCACCGTCCCGGTGCGCTTTTGTGCGAGTTATCATTAAGTACCCAAACCCTTTCGCAATATCAAAAATATATTAGAACCTTGCGAATCCTCTTGACTTCTCCTGCAAACAAGAGTAAGATTTGTTAGGTTTTAGCAAACGATACCACCGACTGCTAAAACCTCGTGTTTTTCCAAAAACAAATCTAGTTATCCTAAGCAGGAGGATTCTGTATGGCAATGAACCTTAAACCCCTGGGCGGCCGTGTGGTCGTGGAACCAATCGAGCAGGAAGATATTACCGCTGGCGGTATCGTACTTCCTGACACCGCCAAAGAAAAACCGCAGCGCGGCAAAGTTCTCTCGGTTGGCCCTGGCGACCGCAATGACAAAGGCGATTATGTTCCCATGGATGTCAAGACCGGCGATACTGTTCTGTTCGCAAAATACGCAGGCACGGAAATCAAAGTCGACGGCAAGAAACTGCTGATCCTGCGCGAGAGCGACCTGCTCGCTATTGTTGAAGGCTAATATACCCCCCGAAATTATCCAAGGAGATCGTGAAATATGGCAGCGAAACAATTAGTTTTCTCTGAAGAAGCGCGACGCAAGCTCAAGAACGGCGTCGATGTGGTCGCCAACGCGGTTGCCACCACCCTGGGCCCCAAGGGCCGCAACGTTGCGATCGACCGCAAATTCGGTTCCCCCACCATCACCCACGACGGCGTGACGGTTGCCAAGGAAATCGAGCTGGAAGATCCCTTTGAGAATATGGGTGCGCAGCTTCTGAAGGAAGCCGCCTCGAAGACCAACGATATCGCCGGCGACGGCACCACCACCTCCACCGTTCTGGCGCACGCGATTGTGACCGAAGGCCTGAAGAACCTGGCCGCCGGCTCGAACCCGATGCTGCTCAAGCGCGGTATTGAAGCCGCCGCCCGCGCCGTGGCCCAGAAGATCACCAACCAGGCCATCGAAGTGACCACCAAGGACGAAATTGCCAACGTGGCCACCATTTCCGCGCAGGACCGCGTGATCGGCAGCCTGATCGCTGACGTGATGGACAAAGTTGGCAAAGACGGCGTCATCACCGTGGAAGAGTCCAAGGGTATCGAATTCGAGACCGATTACGTGGAAGGTATGCAGTTCGATCGCGGCTACATTTCGCTCTACTTCGCCAACGATGCCGAGCACATGGAAGCCAACATCCCCGAACCCTACATCCTGATCTACGACAAGAAGATCTCCGCCGCGGCCGATATTGTTCCGATCCTCGAAAAACTGGTCCAGATTGGCAAGCGCGATCTGGTGATCATCGCCGAAGATGTTGACGGCGAAGCGCTGGCCACCCTGGTGCTGAACAAGCTGCGCGGTATGCTCAACGTGCTGGCTGTCAAAGCCCCGGGCTTTGGCGATCGCCGCAAGGCCATGCTGCAGGATATCGCTATCCTGACCGGTGGGCAGGTTATCTCGGAAGAGACCGGCCGCAAGCTGGACACCACCACCATCAGCGACCTGGGTCGCGCCGAGAAGGTTGTTTCCGACAAGGACAACACCACCATCATCGGCGGCAAGGGCGAAGATGCCGGCATCAAGGGCCGTATCGACCAGATCCGTGTCGAGATTGAAAAGACCACCAGCGATTACGACCGCGAAAAGCTCCAGGAACGCCTGGCCAAGCTGTCCGGCGGTGTCGCCATCATCCGTGTTGGCGCCGCGACCGAGACCGAGCTGAAGGAAAAGAAGCATCGCGTGGAAGATGCCCTGTCCGCGACCCGCGCGGCCGTGGAAGAAGGCATCGTGCCCGGCGGCGGTGTTGCGCTGATCAACGCCATGAGCGCCCTCGACAACGTTGAGGTTGCCAATGCGGATGAGAAGATCGGTGTCACCATCGTGCGCAAGGCGCTGGAAGTTCCCATGCGCAAGATCGCTGAGAACGCCGGCCAGGACGGCAACGTGGTCATCGCCAACGTGCGCCGCGCGCAGGGCGAACAGGGCAACGTCAACTTCGGTTACGATGTTCTGGGCGAAGAGTACATGGACATGGTCAAGGGCGGCGTGATTGATCCCGCCAAGGTGACCCGCGGCGCGCTGGAAAATGCGGCCTCGATCGCCTCGATGATCCTGACCACCGAAGCGCTGGTGACCGACGTTCCTGAGAAGGACAAGCCGGCCCCCATGCCCCCGCCTGAGTACTAAACCATCAATTGATGGTTGCAAGACAGGTAGTGTATAATCCGCACTACCTGTCTTTTTTGTTATCCGTCCCCACGCGCCTGTGCCTTTCAAAACTAAAAACTCGACCCGGAAAGGATGCCAGTATAATCAAAGCAATGAACCTTAAAATCGACTTTTCCCGGTGGTTCGTTTTCATTCTCTCCGGCATGCTGCTGGCGGCTTTGGCTGCCTGCGGCCCGCAGACACCGCCCGCCGCGACCGACGCTCCCACCCAATCGCCTCCCACGGTCGAGGTCTCTCCAACCCCGCAGGCGCCCACCGCCACTCCAGTTCCACTGGCCGCCAGCGTGAACGGCGTGGGCATTCTCCTTTCCGATTTCGAAGCCGAGCTGGCGCGCTACCAGGCCGCCAACCCGGGCGACAACGCGGGCGAGGAAGCCCAGCGCCAGGCGGTGCTGGATGACATGATCGCCCAGCAGTTGCTGGCGCAGGCCGCCGGGCAGGCAGGCTACCAGATGGACGACGCCGCGCTGCAGGCGCGCCTGGATGCGCTGGCGGCGGACGCCGGCGGCTACCCGGCCCTGCAGGATTGGATGCAGCGCAACAGCTACAGCGAGGAGGATTTCCGGCGCGCGCTCAAGACAGCCGCCATGGCCGCCTGGCAGCGCGACCAGATCATCGCCGGTGTGCCGCAGACGGCCGAGCAGGTGCACGCCCGCCAGATCCTCGTACTGGACGAAGGCGTGGCCGGCCGGTTGCTGGAGATGGTCAAATCCGGATCGGACTTTTCGCTGCTGGCCTACCAGTATGACCCGGTCACCGGCGGCGAGCTGGGCTGGTTCCCGCGCGGGTACCTGACCCAGAAAGCAGTGGAAGACGCGGCCTTCGCCCTGGACGCAGGCGAGGAAAGCGAAGTAATCCAGAGCGAAATCGGGTATCACATTCTTCAGGTAGTCGAGCGCGACCCGCAGCGGGCACTTTCCGCGGACGCGCGCAAGGTATTACAGGAGCAAAAGCTGCGCGAATGGGTGCAGCAGCAGCGCGACGCTGGTACGGTAGAAATTCTCATCCCATAACCTATTAACGGAAGCCTCATTACAAATTCATCGCGGAGTGTGCAGCATGTTGCATTCATTGAAGCACGGTTCAGACGGTACGGAATCCCCCGCCAGGCAAAAAGACCTGGTCTGGAATGTTCTCACCATTATGCTGGTGCTGGGGATCCTGCTGGTGGGGGTGATCGTCCTGGTGATTTTCGCCAACCCCCAAACCGCTTTTAACCCGCTGCCCCCGCCGCAGATGCCGCTGGCGCTGGTGCTGCCCACCAGTACCTCAACGCCCAAGCTGCTTCCGCCCACCTGGACGGTGACGCCCACAGTCACCCAAACCGCCACCATCACGCCGCCCGCGGCGGTGGCAGGCGGTGATGCAGTGGAGGTTACCCCCGGCCCGGCGCAGATGGCCACCGAAGAACCTGAGGAGCCTGGCTCGGTCTACGCGTTCAACGTGCTGGGCGAGGTCAAGGCCATCGACGGCACGATTTTCCGGCCAGAGCACAGTTGCAAGTGGCTGGGCGTCGCCGGCCAGGCGTTTGACCTGCAGAACCGCCCCGCCACCGGCATCACGGTGCAGGTGGGCGGCTCGCTCGGCCGCGCCTATGTCGATCTGATCAGCCTGACCGGCACGGCGGTGTGGTACGGCCCGTCGGGCTATGAAGTCTTCCTCTCGGACGTGCCCGTGACCAGCGACAGTACCCTGTGGGTGCGCCTGATGGATCAATCCGGGCTGCCGCTGAGCGGCAAGGTGTACTTCAGCACCAGCGAAGACTGCTCCAAGAACCTGGTGGTGATCAACTTCCGCCAGGTCCGGTAGGGAAGAGCGTTAACACGAATAAAAACCGAATGGAACGAATAACACGAATAAAGCTTAACCAGAACCGTAGGTTGGGTTGAGCGCAAAGCGACACTGGATATAGATCTACTTTTGCGCGAAACCCAACGCTTTTTTACATCAATGTTTAAAAGCGTTAGGTTTCGCCCGCATCCTCGATTTAGTGTATGGGCGCTTTGGGCTCAACCCAACCTACATATTACGCTTTCAATTTAGCTCTATTCGTGCCATTCGGTTTTATTCGGCTTTTTATTCGTGTTAACGCCTTACCCGGCCGGCCGATCCTGCGTGACCCAATCGGCGAGGAAGGGCTGGTGGAGGACGGGTTCGAATTCGATGAACTGGTGCGTGGCCACGCCCTGCAGGAAATACGGATCTTGCATAAAGAAATCCTGGATTGCATCCAGCGTCTCGGCGCGGGCGATGACCACGCCGCCGGTGCGCGGGTTCTGCGGGCCGGAGCACAGCAGCAGCCCGGCGTCGTAGCCGCCGCGCAAGAAGGCGCGGTGGTCGGGCAGCACCTGGCTGACTTCTTCCATCGAAACCTGATATTGGATCATCACGATGAAGTGTTTCACAGCGGATCTCCTCTTCTAACGATGCGTGTGGCGCGGCTGGAGGGGGATGGTCTCATCCCCTCCAAAAGAACCCTGCAGCGGTCGGGCAGGCAGGGCCATGATCTGCCCGTTGCAGAAATAGCCAAAGTCATACTCGGTCTTCTCGCCGGCGGCTTTGCCGGGCACGGGCATCAGCCGCGCGGTGAGCGGCTTGCCCAGCCGCACCGCCAGCGCGGCCACGTCCAGCAGCAGCGCCGAAAGCTGACCCGCGGTTGCGTCGCCCGGTAGCGGTACGGTGTCCAGCCCCGCGCCGCACACCGTGCTGTACAGCAGCAGGTCCTTCACCGTCAACGCCGCGCCGGTGGCCGCGGCCATGCCCGAATCTTCCAGCACCGGGAGCATCAGCCCATTGAAGCCCGCGCGCGGCCAGTCGCCCTGATCCAGCGTGTCGGCCAGGATCGCCCCGGCGGCAACCGAACCCATCAGGCCCACGCCGTCCACGCCCAGCGACTGCATGGCGACGGCCAGCGAGCAGCAGTCTTCGGGGAAGGGCGCCAGCGAGAAGTCAAAGCCCTTGAACTCGGCGCCGAATTGCGCCGAAAGGTCAGCGGCGAGACGACGCAGCGCGTCCGCGGCTCCGTTCAGGCTATCCAGCAGCCGCGCGCGCCCCTCTTCCAGCGTGGCGGCAGATTGGAAGGCGCTCACCGCCGCGTCGGCGCATTCGACCGCCAGGGCAAACGCCATCCCGCTGCCGCCGTGATAGGCGGCCGGGAAGAAGGGCGTGTAGGCCGGCACATTGGCCAGCGCGGCAAAACGCAGGTTGGCAAAGCCGTCGGGCGTGATCGGGGCGCAGCGCGCGATGATCTCGCCGCAGGCGCGTACCGCCGGCAGCGACACGCCCGCGCCGGCTTCAGCCATGATCCCGGTGACAAATGTGCTGCCGGTGGCCGCGATCAGGTCGGGGATGAGGTCAAAATCGACCGGGTGGGAGAAATGCGCCGGGCCGATCGACAGGTAGGCAAAGCCGCGGCTGGCGCAGTCGCTTTCCAAGCGCTGCACGGTTTGCAGCGCGGCATCCGGCCGGGCGGTGTCCAGCCAATGCGGAAAGGGCAGGGTGGCCACGCGCGTGGTTTGCACTTCCCACCCGGCCGAGCCAAACGCGCGGATGCCCGCCTCGGCCAGCTTGCCCAGGGTTTCCAGTTGCCGCGCGTCGCGCGGATCAATGAAGCAGGTGATGGATCGAATTTTCATGGCGCAGAAAGATTCCTTTGGCGAACGACTTCAAACAGCAGGATGCTGGCAGCAATGGCCGCGTTGAGCGACTCGCTGCGCCCGGGCATGGGGATGGTAATAAAACCATCCGCGGCGGCGCGCGCGGCGGGGGTCACGCCCTCGGCCTCCGCGCCGACCACCAGCGCCACCGGCTGGCGCAGGTCCAGGCTCCAGCACGAGACGCCTTCCTCGGCTTCTGCCAGGTAGATTGTTAAAGAAGGTGAACCTGGTCGATTCTTGCAGATATCGACAATTTGCTCCCAGCCGGCCTCGACCAGCGGCAGGCGGAAATGCGCGCCCATGCCCGCGCGCAGCACTTTGGGCGCGAAGGCATCCGTGGTTCCGGGTGCGAGCAGCACGGCGCCGGCCCCCGCCGCGGCGGCGGTGCGCAGCAGCGTACCCAGGTTGCCAGGGTCGCGCACGCTGTCAGTGATCAGTGCGAAGTCCAGCGCGGGCGGCAGGGGCAGGCTGCGCCGCCGCACCACCGCCAGGATGCCCTGCGGCGCTTCGGTGCCGGAGATGGTCTGCATCAGGTGCGGCGGGATCTCTTCCACCTCGCTGCCGGCCTGGCGAAAGCCCTCCAGCAACCCCTGGCCGCGTTCGGACAGGGTGCTACTATATAGCACCAGTTGCGGAGACCAGCCGGCCGCCTGTGCCTCTTCCACCAGACGCACGCCTTCCAGCACGAACGCCCCCGCGGCTTCGCGCTCCTGGCGCCGCCCCAGCAGGGCGCGCACGTGTTGGATCTTCGGGTTGTGCACCGATGTAATCATGGGTTGGGTCAGGTCAGGTTTTCCAGCGCGCGCAGGAACACGTCCAGCGAGCCGCTGTCATACAGGGTGAAGCGCACTGTCTGGAGCGGGGTGGGCTGGTGGCGGTCAAAGAAGGCGCGCACGGCGGCGAGCATCACCGGCGCGGCGCGCTCTTTGGGAAAGCCGAAGATGCCGGTGGAGATGGCCGGGAAGGCGATCGAACGCAGGCCGAGCTCGGATGCCAGCTCCAGGCTGCCCGTGATGGCGTCCGCCAGCTTGGCGTCTTCATCGCCGCTGCCCCACACCGGCCCTACCGCGTGGATCACGTAACGCGCCGGCATCTGCCCGGCGGTGGTGTAGGCGGGGCGGGCATGAGTGATCGGGCCGTGCTGGCGCACCCAGGCGTCGCTCTCGCGCTGGATGATCTCACCGCCGCGCCGCACGATGGCGGCCGCGATCCCGCCGCCATGGGCCAGTTGCTCATTGGCCGCGTTGACAATCGCATCGACGGCTTCGGCGGTCAGGTCACCCTGGGCAATCTCCAGCGCCTGCCCGCCGCGAAAGGTATGTGTGGCATGGATGGTGGACATGCGTTTAATTGTAACCCCAAGATCAAAAGCCAACACGAATAACGCTAATAAAACCGAATGGGACGAATTTATTTTGGTTTCGGCGATGTGGCAATCGCTCGGCTTGCCGAGCGATTGCCACATCGCCGAAACCAAAAATGTAGTAAAGCTTTATTCGTAATATTCGTCCCATTCGTGCCATTCGTGATGCTTTTTGATTGTATTAAATAAAAACGGGATGGCTTTCACCATCCCGTTGAGGGTGTTCGCTGCCTGTTGAATCAGGCGGCTTTGGCGGCTTCGACCACGGCCCTGAACGCCTGCGGGTCGCGCACGGCGAGGTCGGCCAGCATCTTGCGGTTGAGCGTGATGTTGGCGGTCCGCAGCCCGTGAACGAACTGCGAGTAGCTGATGCCGTTCAAGCGCGCGGCGGCATTGATGCGGACGATCCACAACTTGCGCAGGTCGCGCTTGCGGTTGCGGCGGTCCACATAAGCGTACCACAGGCTCTTGAGCATCGCTTCGTTCGCGCGGCGGAAGAGACGGTGCCGGCTACCAAAGTAGCCCTGATTCATCTTTAAAACTTTCTTGTGGCGGAGATGACCCTTCGGTCCTCCCTTTACACGTGCCATGACTATGCTCCTTTGCGTTCCCCTGGGCGCCGGTAATTCTCGTTACCAGTTGCTTGCACCCAACGGCCGCTCCAAAAACGAATAATACAATGAAACCAGCCGGGATCAGTCCTTGAGGGACGGGGCAAGGCGCTTGACGCGCTGGATGATCTTCTCGCCCTGAACCGCGACCATTTCGGTGAACAGCGCCTTGGTGCGCTTGGAGGTGCGGCGGCGCAAGTGGCTCTTGCCGCCCTTGGTGCGCATCAAGATGCCCGACCCGGTCAGGCGGAACCGTTTGGAGGTTGCCTTATGGGTCTTCAGCTTGACTTTACCATCTTTCGGTTTGCGTGGCACAGCGAAACTCCTCTCAACAAAATTCAACGGTCTGCTTGCGCAGCCGAAGATTGACAATTATACCAGCAGCGCAGGCTTTTTTCCCTACGACTTTTCGCCGCCTTCGGCCTTCTTCTTGCTGGCTTTTGCCGGGCTGAGCAGCATGCCCATCGTGCGGCCTTCCAGAGCGGGGGCCTGTTCGATCACGGCAATATCGGAAAGCTCTTGGGCAATTTCGCGCAGGTCCTCCAGCGCCAGTTCGGGATAGGTGATCTCGCGTCCGCGGAAGCGGATGGTGACGCGCACTTTCATCCCTTCGCCTAACCAGCGGCGGGCATCATCCACTTTGAAACCGCGGTGATGCTCGTTGGTCTTTGGACGCAGCCGGATTTCTTTGACTTCGATCTTGGTTTGCGCCTTGCGCGCCTCGCGTTCTTTCTTGGTGCGCTCGTACAGGAACTTGCCAAAATCCATAATCCGGCAGACGGGTGGGGTGGCTCCAGCGGCGACTTCGACAAGGTCCAGTTCAGCCTCGCGGGCCATCCGCATGGCGGCATCAATCGGCACGACCCCAACATTTTCACCTTTGGCATCGATCAGGCGCACTTCCGGCACCCGAATCATTTCATTAACCCGAAAACTATTAGCGCTGATAAGATTTCTCCTTGAATTAATCCAAACTTTGCCCGCCCAGGCAGGACGGACACACGGCGCTGCAAATAATACCATACATGCACCGTTATCGTCAACCTTGAGGGAAAACAGGCAACAAAACACGCGCGGTACGCCGCGCGCGTTTTGTTGCCTGTTTTCCAGGGTATTAATTTCCGGCTTCGATGTCGGCTTTGGCGCGGGCGATGAAATCCGCCACGGGCATGGGGCCGGGGTTCTCGCCGCCACGCAGCCGCAGCGCCACTGCATCCTGCTCAATCTCTTTGTCGCCCACCACCAGCATGTACGGAACCTTCTGGTTCTGCGCGTCGCGGATCTTGGCGTTCATGCGCTCGTTGCGGCTGTCGACTTCCACGCGCAGACCGGCGTCTTTGAGCCGTTTGGCCAGCTCGCCCGCCCAGGGCAGGTGACGGTCGGCGATGGGGATGATCATCGCCTGCACCGGCGCCAGCCAAACCGGGAACG
>CALDSL010000494.1 GCA_937920255.1 uncultured Anaerolineaceae bacterium
TGCGCTGGATGACCCTGCCGGAAGGCGTGACTGCCGCCAGCCTGGACCCATTCCCCAATGACGAACTGGCGCACCGCTTCGCCATCTCGCCGGATGGCAAGCTGCTGGTCGTCTTCTACCAGGGCGAGTTGAAAGTGTGGGGCGTGCGGCCGTAACGGGGCAAGGCGACCCCAGGATGAAAAAATACGGCGCGGTCAGATTTGACCGCGCCGTAACATTTCAGCCCTTCAAGTGGTTGTGACGTTTCCCCGCTTATTCCTCGAACATGGGCACGATCTTCTCGATCCCGTTGTCCTGCAGGAACTGCAACTTATCGGCAATGCTGTCGCCGGGAACAGACATCAGGGCTTCATATTCTGCCATGCTGATGTGCGGGCCGGCCGGGCTGCCGGTGGGGTTGGCGGCCGCTTCTTCGTTCAGCGCCAGCTGATCGGCGCTGACGGCTTCTTCCTCCAACGCGAGCGCGACCGGTACCGAGGTGGTGAGACTGTCGGTGTAGAGATAGTCATAGTAGTCATACCAGTCCGGGACAAAGGACATGATGCCTACTGCGCCGCTCTTAAGATCTGGCCCGTAGACGTGTTCCGCGCCGCTCCACACCAATGTGCCATTGATATAGAAGCGCATCGTCGCGCCGACGGCCTGCACGCGCAGGGTGTTATACCCGGTCGTGTTGATGGCCCCAGTAGTGGTCCACGCCTGGATGTTGTATAGTTTGCCGCTGTATTTCTTCCAAACGGAGAAAGAACCATTCTGAGTGTACAGGAACTGGTAGCCAGTTTTCCAGTCTTTATCGTACTTGCCCAGCGTGGGCGTGCCGCGGATCACGATTCCGTTCGAATAATAGGGGTCGCCATCCCGGTACATCACCGCGCTGATGTCGATGTTGCTGTAGCTGGTGTTGATCTTCGCGCTGGCCCAGGTGTAGTTCGCGCCGTAGTACGTAACCAGTTTTGAAGCATCCAACCACCAACCGTAGCCGCTCGGGTATAGCATGGTCATGCCATACATGTTGCTATCGAACGAGTTGCTATAACCGTTGCTCAGGTGGTAGTCGAAATCGCCAGAATAGACCAGCCCGTAGCCGGCGTAGTTCCAGGGCTGCACCGTCCAGGTGTAGGTGCCTTCCTTCAAGGTCGACGGCTTGGGCAGGACACAGTGGCCGGACGAGCAAATCTTGGTGGCCTCGTAGGTCTTGCTGGAGATGCGCTTGCCGGATTTGTAGAGCTTGAAGTAGTATTTCGCGGCGTAGGGGCTGCCAACCTCGTCCCATTCAAACCGGGGCTGGCTGTAGCCGATGAAGCCGAGAGGCGTGGCCAGCGAAACCGCGCCGGGTGGGATAGTGGGCGTATAGAACGTGCTGATCAGGCTTACCGGACCGCTGCCCGCGCCTGAATACGACTGCACCGTCCAGGTGTGCATGGCCGTCTTCAGGATGGTTGGGATGGACACGCTGCAGGTGTCTCCAAACGGCGAGCAGACGTCTGAAGATTTGTACATCTTGCTCACCGCGGTGGTGGTGCCGTTGCGCTTGATGACCACTTTATACTTGCTTACCAGGGGCACTTTGCTCCAGGTGAGCGTGGCCGTGGACCGCTCGAGCGTCTCGCCGTTTGCGGGAGCAAGCAGGCTGGGGGCCATGGTGGGTTTGCGGTATTTGGCCAGCGCATCGGCCACGCTGATGCGCGGTTTCACTTTCCCGTTGCGCCAATCCTTGACCGGCCGGCCGGTGGTCTTGAGGATCGAGAGAATGGAAGACACGCTCTTGGTGGGGAAGGCCTGGCGCATCACCGCCCAGGCGCCGGCGACGTGCGGCGCGGCCATCGAGGTGCCGCTCATGGTCGCGTAGCTGCTGCCGGGGATCGAGGAGTAGATCGAACCGCCGGGAGCCAGCAGGTTCAGGAACGAGTCGTAATTGGAGAAGTTGGATACGCTGTCACTCTTATCCGTCGAGCCAACGCTAACGGCGGTGGAAATACAGGCCGGAGCGGAGATAGCAGTGGTGTAGCCATTGTTGCCCGAGGCTATCACCGTGGCGATATTGACCTTGCGCAGCCGGTCGATGGCTTTCTTGGTGGCCGGGCGGACCGAGTCGCAGTACTTGGTGTAGCCACCGCCGCCCAGGCTCATGTTCGCCGAGGCGATGTTATAGGAATAGCGCAGGCTATAAAGGTCATCCAGGGCCTTGATATAGTCTGATTCGTAGGTGACCAGACCATAGGTGGAGTGCCAGGAAAACACGTTATAGGCGATGATGTTTGCGCCAGATGCTACGCCGGTCATCGTGGCTGAATTGCCCGCGGCGATCCCTGCCACGTGGGTTCCGTGCTCGCAGTCGGGCCGCGTGCAGGCGGCGCCAGCAGCTACGCCGTACGCCTGTGAGGCGCCGCCGGGGCAGGTGCTGGTGGCATACCCGCCGCCGCCGGAGAAACAGGCCCCGTTGACTACTTTGCCGGCCATAAAGGGGTGGTTGTACTGCACGCCGGTGTCGATGATGGCCACGGTGGCGCCCGCGCCGTTAAAGCCCGCGCTGGCAGCCTGGTCGGCGCCGACAATCTGGGTGCTATCGGTCAGCGCGAGGGTGTCGATGTGGTCTTCCTGCACAGCAGCCACCAGGCGGTTGCGCTGCAGAGCGCGCAGTGCAGCCGCGTCTACGCGCATGGCGACCATTGGGAAGTTACGGTAAGCGTAGACGTGATCCACGCGAGCGTCACCCAGGGCGGTCATCAGCGCGTCTTGCGCCGAGGCGTAGATCATCTCCGGGTTTTCGACGCCCCTCCCCGTGTTCGTGTCGGGCGCGTCTGGCACGTTGAGCACTACGATCACGCCGACATTGCCTTCCTCAAGCACCTTATCCATCAATGCCTGAGTTTCGGGCTCAGCCTGCCCGACTTCTTGAATGGTCTCCTCCGGATCCAGGACGAGTGGTTCGCCGGTTTCCGGGTCTGTGGGTGGTTCGGTTTGCGCGAACGCTGGGGACGCGCTGAATACAAACGTAGCCGACAACAGCATGCTGAAAATAACCAGCAAACTGACGGCTTTCCAATACAGATTGCGGACGCTTTTCACGATGACCTCCAGGGTGTTTTCCGCGCTGCTATAGGGAATGATGGGTTTCGGAAGAACAGAACATCATAACATTAATCGCAAATGTTACGATTTTGTTACAAAAATGTTACAGAAAGGTTGGTGAATCTGGGCATATCTTCAAAACAGCCGCCCATGCTACAATATGGCTCAATAACAACAATTTCGATGGGGATGGTGAAAGATGCAAAATCAGCGCATTACCGTGGCATACGGCGATGGCATAGGCCCGGAGATTATGGAAGCGACCCTGCGCGTGGTGCAGGCGGCGGGCGCGCCGCTCGAGTACGACGTGATCGAGATCGGCGAGCAGGTGTACCTGCGCGGTGCGCTCTCGGGCATTGCGCCGGGCGCGTGGGACACCATCCGCGCCAACAAAGTGCTGCTGAAAGCGCCGATCACCACGCCACAGGGCGGCGGGTACAAGAGCGTCAACGTGACGCTGCGCAAGGCGCTGGGGCTGTTCGCCAATGTGCGCCCGTGCAAGGCCTACACCCCGTTTGTGCCGTCGGCTTTCCCGGGCATGGATCTGGTCATCATCCGCGAGAATGAAGAAGATCTGTACGGCGGCATCGAGCATCAGCAGACCGCCGAGGTGACCCAGGTGTTAAAGCTGCTCAGCCGCCCGGGCACGGAGAGCATTGTGCGCTACGCGTTCGAATACGCGCGCGCCTACGGCCGCAAAAAGGTGACCTGCATGACCAAGGACAACATCATGAAGATCACCGACGGCATGTTCCACAAGATTTTTGATGCGGTGGCGCAGGAATATCCCGACATCCATGCCGACCACCAGATCATCGACATTGGCACGGCGCGCGTGGCCGCCCGCCCGGAGACGCTGGATGTGATCGTCACCCCCAACCTGTACGGTGATATCCTCTCCGACGTAGCGGCGCAGGTGGCCGGGTCGGTGGGGCTGGCCGGGTCGGCCAACATCGGCCGCGAGATGGCCATGTTCGAGGCCATCCACGGCTCCGCGCCGGATATCGCCGGGAAGGGCATCGCCAACCCATCCGGGCTGCTGCAGGCGGCGGTGTTGATGCTGGTGCATCTGGGACTGGCGGATACGGCGCAGACGATCAACAATGCCTGGCTGAGCACGCTGGAAGACGGCATTCACACCATCGACGTGTACCGCGAGGGACTCAGCCGCGAGCGGGTGGGCACGCTGGAGTTTGCAGAGGCGGTGGTGGAGCACCTGGGGCAGGTGCCCGAGCAGCTTCCGCCCGCGGTGTACCAGTCAACCGGGATCCAGGTGAGCCTGAGCCTGGGCGAGCCGTGCTGCAAGCGTCTGGAGGGCGTAGACGTATTTATTGACTGGTCGGAGGGCGCGCGCGACCCGGTGGTATTTGGCCGGGCGATGGAAGCCCTCAACGGCGGCGGCCTGGCATTGAAGATGGTCACCAATCGTGGGGTGAAGGTTTACCCCGAGGGCCTGCCGGAAACCTTCCGCACCGATCACTGGCGCTGCCGGTTCATGGCCACCGGCGAGGAATTGACCTTCCCGCAGGTGCTGGACCTGCTGCAGCGCGTCCACGCCGCCGGGTATGAGGTAATCAAGACCGAGCACCTGTACAGCTTCGACGGCGAGCGCGGCTATTCGCTGGGACAGGGAGAGTAAATGAATATCAAACCGGGCGGCCATTTGGCCGCCCGGTTTGATAATCATGCAGCGGGTCTACGCTGTGGGTAACACATCTCCGCCGGGGGCGACGGTGGGGACGACCGTGGCGCGCACCGGGCTGGTCACGTCGCGGTAGGCCAGGGTCCACACGCTGGAGCGGTAGACCAGGAACAGGCCGCTCAGGAAGGAGAAGATCAGCACCAGCAGCAGGATGAACAGGCCCACGCCCACGCCGATGCCCCAGCCCCAGGCAGCCGCGCCGGTGGCGACCGCGTCCAGCAGGAAGTACAGGCCCACGCCCGCCCCGCCGCCGAGCAGCACGGCGATGATCACAGCCAGCAGGAAGACCGGGATGCCGGCGATGCCGACGCCGATCTGGATGCCGACCATGATCAGCCACAGGATGAAGATATCCTTGAGGTGGGCGCGCATCAGGTTCCAGCCGGTGCGGATGGAGGCAAACACGCCGTTGTCATTGAGCACTGCTTCGCGGCGAACCAGTTCCATGAACAGCCCCAGCACCACGGTGAGGGCAAAGATGGCGAACACCGCCAGGAGTACCATGCCGATGGTGGCCACCAGGCCGGGCACCGAAAGATCCTCTGCCGCGACGCTGCCAACGATCACCGGCAGCGCGGCGCAACCAAACAGGGCGATCACGCCCAGCACGACGGGCAGGTACACCACCAGGTCGATCAGGAACAGCCGGAAGGCCGCCCGCGACCAGCCCATGCGCCAACCCTGGCGCCAGCTCACCTTTTCCTCGGTGCTTTCGTAGCGGTTGACCATGCGGATGATGCTGGTTTCGCTGACGTAGCGGATGATGGTGAACAGCACGCCCAGCGCGATGGCCAGGATCGAGATGCCGACGACCAGACCGATGACGGTGCCCATGTTGTCCGGGCGGAAGAAGTTGCGCAGGCCGGCTTCGATGCTGCGCATCAGGTCGGCCAGCCCGGCGGGGAGCTGGCTCCAGTCGCCGAAGTTGAAGTTGTCGTTATCGCCGAACTGGAAATTGCTGTTACTGCCGCCGCCAGAGCCGCCGCCGCCACCCGAGGTGAGGGCAAGCAGGAAACCCAGCACCCACAGGGCGCGGTGCTTCCAGGTGATGGTCCAGGCGCGTTTCAAAATCTGTACGTGGTTCATTGCAAAATCTCCTTCATCCTAAATCCGTGTTGGTGCTGTTCTGCATCACCCACCAGCCGGCCAGCCAGCTCAGGTAGAGCAGGCCAATGGCGATGGGAGCCACCAGCGCGGTGATCCAATTCCATCCAATCGGCGATACCAGGCCAAGCAGGCTCAGCAGGTCGCTGAGTGGGGCCGGGAGTTGCAGCCAGCCTTGCAGCGGGCTGGCGGCGCTCAGGCCGGCCTCCAGGCCCGGGACGAGCATCAGAACATTGCTGAGCAAGACCAGGGCTTCGATAAATACCAGGCTGGCCAGCAGCGCCAGCGGTACCAGGTGCCAGGCGGTCTGCTGCCACGCGCTGCGCGGTTTGTGCGCGGCCCGGCGCTGCATCTGCAGGCCGACCTCGGCCGCGAAGCGCTCGGCGGATTTGGCCGGCGCGGCGGCCGGGACGCTGAGCAGCAGGCTGGAGAGCGCGCGGCGGCGGTCGATCTCGGCGCGGCATTCCGGGCAGGCGGCCAGGTGAGCTTCGGCCTTGCGCAACTGCCCGTTCTTCAACTCGCCGTCCAGGTAGGCATCCATCCAGGGTTCGGTGTGGTGGTTCATTTGACCTCCAAGATTGGCGCAAGCGTTTCCAATAATTTTGTGCGGGCGTAATTCAGGCGCGACATCACCGTGCCGGGCGAAATATCCAGCGTGTCGGCGATCTCGCGATACGACAGGCCGTGATATTCGCGCAGCACCAGCGCGGCGCGGCTGCCTTCGGGCAGGGCCAGCACCGCCTGGCGCACCAGGCGCGTCTGCTCGTGCTGCTCATAAGCAGCTTCGGGCTGCGGTTCCGGGCTTTTAAGGTTCAGGTCGTCCACCGGAGCGGTGGGGCGCTCGCGGCGCAGCATATCCAGCGCGGCGTTGACGGCGATGCGGTACAGCCAGGAGCGGAAGGCCGCGCGCGGGTGGTAATCGGACAGGTGTTGCCAGGCACGCAGGAAGGTGATCTGCGCGGCGTCTTCGGCCAGCGCCGGGTTACCGCACATCCGGTATACTACGTCTATCACCCGCTCGCGGTAGAGGGTCACCAGCTGGCAGAATGCCTCGCGATCGCCGCGCTGCGCCTGCTCTACCAGTTGGGTTTCCACTGCCGTGCCTTCGATCTCCATCCAGATCCTGCC
>CALDSL010000495.1 GCA_937920255.1 uncultured Anaerolineaceae bacterium
GCGTCCCAATCGTGCTCGATGGTCACAAAGATCGAATCGGTGGTCGAACTGATCGACTGGATGCCGAACACCGCGCCCAGCGGATTGTCCTCGTCCAGCGGTATGACGCGCATTTGCACCGAGGAAAAAGCGTTGGCCAGCGGCTCGAGCAACGCGCGGCGGTAGTATGGCAGGGCAACGTCGGTCTGCCCGCCGTGGGCGATGATACCCACCGGCTTGCCGCACAGCGGGAAGCGGTAGTCTGGGTTGGCGCACGCGTTGAGATAGCAAATCTCTTCCATCTTTTCCAAAATCATCGCCAGCTTGGCCGGGATGGGCGCATAGTGCGGGCAGACCACAAAAATCGCGTCCGAAGCCTGAAGGCGCTCAAAGATGAGGTTGAAAGATGGGTCGCGCGTGCATTCGCCGCCCACAAAGCACGAGCCGCACATGCGGCAGGGCGTAAACTCATAATCCAGCAGGCGGATGATCTCCACCTCAGCATCCGGCCAACCACCGTTCTGAAACAAATCGCGCACCAGTTCACAGGTGCGCGTGGACGCGCTCCTTTGGCGCGCATTTTCCACATTGGAAGCTGACAGGCAAGTGATCTTCATACCAGAACGGTTCTCCTTACGGGTAAAGTTGGATGAAGGTATTTCATTGTACACCTTTGCCCGCGGTGGGTGATGTGCGGAAGGTCGCGCGTTTCACGAACGTTCGTCCTGTATTTTTTATGACCAGCAGCCGGGCGCGGGTGCCTGTTTTGGCCCGCCTTGACAGATTCCCGCTTTCGGGTCACAATCCGGGTGATACCCAATTCGCGCGCCGGGGGAAGCGTTCCCTACAGGCGCGATTTTTATCAGGAGCATCTTGTGAAGCTGAACAACATCCTTCCCTGGCTCGTGGCAGCCGCCATCCTCTTAACGTTGGCAGCCTGCGGCCCGCGCGCCACGCCCTCCCCCACTCCGGAGCCAACCGCCACGCAACAGCCCACCAACACGCCTGAACCGACCGCCACCGCGACCCTCGAACCCACCGCCACGCAAGACCTCACCGCCCAGCCCGCCACGCAAGGCACGCCCGGCGCGGCAGCCAACCCGGCGGTGGACCCCGCCGCTCCGGCTGCTCCCGCGGCCCCGGCTGGCGCCGATGGCGGCGTCTCGGTGGACGACAAGTATATTTACGTTTCGCAAACCATCGCGGATGGCTATCAGGTGCGCCCCAATACCACCGTCACCATCACTTGGACAGTCAAAAACGTTGGCACCACTGCCTGGGATACAACCTATTTCCTCGACCAGTTCGCCGGTCCGACGATCAAATCCCCACAGATTAATTTTCCGCGCATGGTTTCAGCCAACGAAAGCGTTGATTTCACAGTGACCTTTACCACCCCGGCCAATTACGGCGACCACAACCTATGGTTCAAGCTCAAGAACGGGCGCGGCGAGCGCTTCGGCGACGTGAATTTCATATTTACCGTCACCGACTCGCCCGATAACAGCGGCAAGCCCCAGCCTTCGCCCACACCCTAACCGGAACGCGGCTGCGAACCGGCGCGCCGGTTCGCAGCCGTTTGCACCGGTTTGCTTGTGCTCGTGCAAGCAAATATGGAAACTGTTTGAATTCTTCAACGCTACATGCGATAATAGTGATTACAGATGGGGGATCTGTAAAGAGCAAGACCGCCAACATCATTCCAAAATAGAGCGCTGAACCCATGCTGCACTGCTGCGTATCCATTTAACAGTAGCGAGTTGGTATTTACTGGAGCGAAAAATGCAAGACACGGAACCGGTGACCGCGCGCAAGGAGCCAACGCAGTCCGAACAGGAAATTTCCATTCTTCGCTCGCGCCTGGCTGAATTGGAACAGGTTGAACGCGAATACCGCCAGGTTCTTGCGTCGCGGCCTTCGCCGGCCGGCGAGCAGGATGCGTACCAGCGCCTGCAATTCGTACTGAACACCATCACGGATTCGTATGTGATGTTCAACCGCCAGTGGCGCATCCTGGCGGTCAACCCTGTCGCGGAGCAGACGATTTTTCAATGCCCGGCCGCGGAGCTGATCGGCAAAATTATGTGGGAGGAATTCCCACGCGGGAAGGAAACGGAGTTTTACCGCCAGTACCAGATTGCCTTTGAAGAAAACCGCCCGGTGCATTTCGAAGGGCGCTCGCAGATCAGTGGCAAATGGTACGAAGCCCATGCGTATCCCAACGGCGACACGCTGGAAGTCTTCCTGCGTGATATCACCCAACGCAAGCAGGCGCTGGAGGCGCTGGAACGCAGCCAATTGGAATACCGCCAGCTGGCCGAAGAGGCGAGCCTGAATCTATCCAAACTGGCGGCCGTGGTCGACAGCATGGTGGAAGGGATCGTCATCATCGAACCTTCGGGGAATATATTATCAGCCAATCAGACGGCGATGAACCAGTTCTCTGATGAAACAGTGCGGAATCCATTTGCGGATATTACCGATTTCTTTGCACTGTTCGACTGCCTCTACCCCGATGGATCCCCATGCCCGTATGAAGAATGGCCGGCAGTGCGCGCGGCAGGCGGCGAAACGGTGAAGATGGAGGAGTTAATTGTCACGCACAAGCCAACGGGCAAAGGCTGGTTGGGATTGTTTAACGCCACGCCGGTGCGCGACGCCGAGGGTCAGGTGATGCTGATTGTCTGCACTGTGCTGGATATGACCGAACACCTCCGGATGATGGAACAAAACCGGCGCGCCACGCTGCAAATTGAGCTGCATCGCATGTTAATCCAGGAGCGCGAGGACGAGCGCATCAAAATCGCTCAGGAACTGCACGACGGACCGCTCCAGCATCTCACTGGTCTGGATTATGCGCTCAATGAAGCCCTGCGCATCGACAACAAGGCCGAGCGGTTGGCCATGCTGGCGCGGCTGCGGATTGATTTGCAGGAAGCCGCGCGGGTACTGCGCAACTACTGCGCCGACCTGCGCCCGCCTTCGCTGGCAGTATTCGGCTTGGAGAAAGCCATCCGCTCGCATGCCGAGCAGATGAACCGCAAGTATCCAAATCTGCGCATCCGCCTGGAGTTGATGGAAGATGGGCAGCAGCTTTCGCAGAACCTGCGCATGAACCTGTTTCGCATCTATCAGGAATTGATGAACAACGTGATCCGCCATTCCGGCGCCAGCGAGGTGTCGGTGCATCTCACGTTGGATGAAGCCCAAACCGAGCTGGAAATTCAGGACAACGGTGTCGGCTTTCTGCTGCCCACGCAGTGGATCGAACTGGCGCGCCAGGATCACTTCGGTCTGGTGGGTGTGCAGGAACGCGCCAGCGCCGCCGGCGGCAGAGTTGTGATGCGTTCCCAGCCCGGCCAGGGCACATTGATTCGTGTTATCATCCCATGCGAACAAGAGACTGATCTTGTCCGCGAACAAACCCAGTAAGGAATTTGTCATTTGAGCGCCGACAAAACTCCCATCCGTGTTCTTTTGGCTGACGATCATCCCATTGTGCGCAATGGCATTCGCCGCTTATTGGAAAGTGAAGTCGACATCGAGGTGGCCGGTGAGGCTTGCGACGGCGAAGAAACCCTGGATCTGGTGGAAACGTTAAAGCCGGATATTGTGCTGCTGGACATGGAAATGCCCCATCTCAACGGGGTGGAAGTGGCCAAACGCATCCGCAAAAACTTTTCCGATGTGAGGGTGTTGGCCTTAAGCGGTTATGACGACCGCTCTTACATCATCGAACTGCTGCAGTTGGGAGTCAATGGCTATCTGATCAAAGATGAAGCTATGGAGATGATTGTGGAGGCTGTGCGCGGCGCAGCGCGCGGTGAAACGGGCTGGCTCAGCCGCCGTATTTCCGCTTTGGTGACCAGTTGGATGCACAAGAACGAGGATCAGCCCCTCAACCTGACCCAACGCGAACTGGAAGTGCTGCGCCTGGTGGCGGCGGGCAATACCAACCAGCGTATTGCCCTGGAACTGCATATCAGCGAAAAAACCATCGAGAAGTACATCGAGTCGATCTTGCGCAAGCTGGGGGTTGGCTCGCGGGTCGAGGCGGCGGTGTACGCGGTGCGCAATAATCTGCTCGACCGTCTGGTGGACTGAAGCTGCCTGTTCTGCTTAAATGACACTGCCTGCAATACGATGCAGGCAGTGCGATAAAGGGATTGTTCAAATGCAAGGCAGTTTTTTCTTCACCTAAATCCTGCCAGTGTCCGGTCCGGGAACGTCTTGCCCGCTGAGATGGGCACCGCGCCACACCATTGTGGCGGAGGACCGGAAAACACCATAACAATCCCTCTATGAAAATGCAGTGTATATGTAGTGTATCCACCTCGAGGGATGGTTGATATCAGGAACGTCACACCGCGCATACCGGGAAAACCCTATGCAGGTCACCCATTCCCCCGGGGGAGCGTGTCATATCATGCCGCCCCGTAGAGCGGGATGCGCGCGCCGTTGACGACGCTGGCGGCATCGCTGCACAGGTACAGCGCCGCGGCGGTGATCTCCTCCGGCGTAGTCCACGAGGCGTTTTTATCGCTGCGCGCCTGGTCGCGTTCGTGCCCGGTGTCGATGGTGCGCACCTGGAGCACGTTGGCCGTCACCCCGGTGCCGGACAGTTCGCGCGCCAGCGTCAGCACCAGCGCGTCCTGCGCGGCTTTCCCCGCCGCGTAGAAGCCGCCGCGCGGCGCCGGCCGCACCGCGGAAGGCGAAGAAACGGTGATGATGCGCCCCCATCCATTGGAAAGCATCAGCGGCACAACCGCCTGCGCCAGGTACAGGGTGGTCCACACGTGCTGCTGGATCATCTCATCCAGATCGGCCGGGTCGCCCTCGGTCAGGCTGCGGCCGCCGGTCCAACCACCCACCAGATGCAGCAGAACGTCCACGCGGCCAAACGCCTGCCGCACCGCCGCGACCGCCTGAGCAGCGGCGTCTGCACCGGTCAGGTCAGCGGCGTGGGTCATCACCCGGTCAGCTTCCAGGTTCAACGCATCCGCCTGGCTTTGCAACTTGAGCGCATTGGTGCTCACCAGCGCCAGGCGCGCGCCTTGCGCCGCCATTTCACGCGCCGCCACCTGCCCCAACCCACCGGTCGCCCCGGTGATTAACACAACCCGATCTTGAAGCATAGATCCTTCCTCCAACACCTGCTCAATTCGATATTAGGGGGGTTCTGTTGTTTTGGGTGGCTTCGCCGCCCAAAACAACAGAACCCCCCTAATTTGAATATTTCTCGTTGATCTTAGTATAGC
>CALDSL010000496.1 GCA_937920255.1 uncultured Anaerolineaceae bacterium
TGATCGAGCAGAACTTCCACACCGCGCAGGATGCGCTGGAGAAATCGCGGCAGTCTCTCTCAGAACCGATTCTGGCGGCCGCGCAGATGATGATTGAGAGCCTGACCCGCGGCAACAAAGTACTGGTGTGCGGCAACGGCGGCAGCGCGGCCGACGCCCTGCATTTTTCGTCGGAGCTGATCGCGCGTTTCAAAGCCCCTACCCGCCCTGGGCTGCCATTCATGGCGCTGACGGCCGACATTGCCACAATCACCGCCTGGGCGAACGACGTTGGCTACGATGGCGTTTTTGCCCGGCAAGTGGAAGCCTTTGGCCAGCCAGGCGATGTGCTGTTTGGGATCAGTACCAGCGGTAATTCCAGCAATCTGATCCAGGCTTTTGCCTATGCGCAGCAGCGCGGTATCCATTGCATCGGCCTGATCGGTGGAAATGGGGGCGAACTGTTGCCGCTTTCAGATGTGGCCATTCTTGTGCCCACACAGGATAAGCAGCGCATCCAGGAAATTCATCTGCTGGTGCTGCATATCTTGAGCGAAATCGTGGAGAACCGCTTCCTGGTAAGCGAGGAAAGCGTGTTCTCATCAAAAATACATGCCAGCTCGAGTTGGCCGCTGCAGTCCGGCGCGCCGATTCGGGTTGATTATCAACAGCAAAACCGGATGGGAGGAACTTATGGAGTCGATTAATGGAAAAATAGCGCTGGTCACCGGCGGCGCCCGGGGGTTGGGCGAGGCGATTGTTCGGGAGCTTTCCGGCGCTGGCGCTACGGTGATCATTGCCGATGTGCGCAAGGATTTATGTGACAAACTGTGCAACGATCTCACCGCCCAGGGGGCTGCCGCGGAGGCGGTGGAGGTGGATCTCACGCAGGAGAAACAGATCGCCGCTTTATTCGAATACATCAAGAACCGGTACGGTCGCCTGGATATCCTGGTTAATAACGCCGGGATCGACAAGACCGTGTCGATCGAAGAAATGGAAATCGAAGATTGGGACTGCGTTGTCGCGGTGAACCTGCGCGCGCCGTTTATCACCATGAAACACGCCTTTGGCCTGATGCGCGAAAACGGTGGCCATATCGTCAACATCGCCTCCACGGCCGCCAAACGCGCCTGGCAGAATGCATCCGTCTACCACGCCACCAAATGGGGATTGATGGGCCTGACCCACGCCATACATACCGAGGGGCGCCCGCTGGGGATCAAAGTCACTGCGGTCGTCGCCGGCGGCATGCGCACACCCTTCCTGCTCGACCGCTTCCCCGACATCAACCCCGAGGTGTTGCAGGATCCCAAAAACGTGGCTGAGACGGTGCACTACGTGCTGACCCAGCCCAAGGAAACGGTCATCCCGGAAATCATGGTTATTCCCATGCGGGAGACGTCCTGGCCCTAGGAGCCAGCTTTTATGTCGAAAATCGCTGTTTTTTTGGATAAAGACGGTACGTTGATCCGCAATGTGCCTTACAACGTGGACCCTAGCCGCATCCAGCTCAGCCAGGGCGCCGGAGCCGCGCTGCGCAAAATTTCTGAACTGGGCAGCGAACTGGTGATCGTCTCCAACCAGTCTGGCGTGGCGCGCGGGTATTTCCCCGAGCAGGATCTGCGAGGCGTGGAAGACTGCCTGCGCAGCCTGGTACGCCAGGAAGCCGGCGTCGAACTGGCCGGGTTTTACTACTGCCCGCACCACCCCGACGGCTCGGTCGCGCGTTACGCGGTCAACTGCGGGTGCCGCAAGCCGCAGCCGGGCATGCTTCAGCGGGCCGCGCGCGAGCTGGACATCGACCTCGAAAATTCGTGGATGGTGGGCGACATATTGGATGACATCGAAGCTGGCCGCCGGGCCGGCTGCCGAACCATTCTCATCAACAACGGCAGCGAAACCGAGTGGGTCCTTTCTCCCGAGCGGCAGCCGCATTTCATCGTTTCCAACCTGGAAGAGGCCGCCCGCACGATTATTTCCGTCATGAATTACCAGGACGCGAACGTTTTTGCGATCCTTGTGGAGTGAATGCGTATGAACCGAAATGTCTTTGAGACAATCGACACTTTTCGAGACATAAATATCCTCGTCATCGGCGAAGCCCTGTTGGATACCTACCTGAAGGGTAATTCCGAACGGTTATGCCGCGAAGCGCCGGTTCCAGTGGTCGATATCCTCGATCGGGAAGATGTGCCCGGTGGAGCCGCCAATACCGCCGTGAACATTCGCTCGCTGGGTGGTAATGTTCGCTTTCTGTCGGTGATCGGCAATGATATCGAGGCAACGTTATTGCTGCGAGCCCTGGAAGAAAAAGGCGTCGCCACCGATACCGTTCTGGTTGATTCGGAGCGCAGAACACTCGCCAAACAGCGCATCGTTTCCGACGGGCAGATGATGCTGCGCTTTGACCAGGGAAGCACGCACCCATTGGATGCGCAGGCGGAGAACGCCATCCTGGCCATGCTGCCCGACCTGTTCCACCAGTCAAACGGCGTGGTGATTTCGGATTACGGCTACGGCATTATCACCCCACGCATTCTCGAAGCACTGATTGCACTACAACAGAAAGACCCGCACGTGATCGTCGCCGATTCCAAGTACCTGCCAAAGTTCCAGGATCTGGGCGTCACTGCCATTAAACCAAATTACAAAGAAGCCGTCGAGCTGCTGGGGCTGCCGGCGCGCACCACCCAGCAGGAACGGCTGGATCAAATCGCGGAACACGGCGAGCGGCTGATCGAAATCTGCAACACGCAGATCGCCGCTATCACACTGGACTGCGACGGTTCGCTGGTGTTCGAATGCGGCCAGCCACTATACCGCACCTACGCGCGCTGCGCGCCGCACAGCCAGGCTGCCGGCGCTGGCGACACCTTTGTGGGTGGGCTGGCGCTGGCCCTTGCGGCTGGTGTGCATACGGCCACCGCCGCGGAAATCGCATCGGCGGCATCTTCGGTGGTGGTGGAAAAGCCCGGAACAGTGAGCTGCCATGCCGACGAGCTGAAAAACTTCTTCTTTGGAGACGAAAAATTTGTCAATAACGCCTTTAGCGTGGCTGCGCGCCTGGCTTCGATGCGCCGTGACGGCCGCAAGATCGTCTTCACCAATGGGGTGTTCGATATCCTTCACTCCGGCCATGTGTCGTATCTGAGCCAAGCCAAAGCTTTTGGCGACGTTCTCATCGTCGGAATTAACACCGATGAAAGCGTACGGCGCCTGAAAGGCAGCAGCCGTCCCATCAATCCGCTGGAAGACCGCGCTCAGGTGCTGGCGGCGTTGAGCTCGGTGGATCTGATCATCCCGTTTGGCGCGGATACGCCCAAGGAGTTGATCAAAACCATCAAGCCCGACGTGTACGTCAAGGGCGGCGATTATACCCTGGAAACCCTGCCGGAGGCGCCAGTGGTGCAAAAGCTGGGCGGTGAGGTGCGCATTCTATCCTACCTCGACGACCGCTCCACGACCGGGATGATCGAGCGCATTCGTAAAGTGTATGTAAAAACGGATCAACACGCATCATGACGCAAGACTGGTTGAAGAGCAAGAAACTGCTGTGCATCCGCCTGGATAACCTGGGTGATGTGATCATGACCACCCCGGCGATCCGGGCGTTGAAAGAGTCGATCCCCGGCGTGTCGCTTACCTTGCTCACCTCACAATCCGGCGCGCAAGCCGCGGCGCTGATCCCGCAGCTGGATGATGTGGTCATCTACGATGCCCCGTGGATGAAGGCCACCAGCCCGCGCCGCAACAGCACCGCCGATTGGAAGCTCATTGAGCGCCTGCGCCGTTCACTGTTTGACGGCGCCCTGATCTTCACCGTCTTCAGCCAGAACCCACTACCCGCGGCTCTTACCGCTTTTCTGGCCGATATCCCACTGCGCATCGCCTACAGCCGGGAGAATCCATACCAGCTGCTCACTGATTGGATCAAAGAGACCGACAGCGTACAGCAGATGCGCCACGAGGTACGCCGCCAGCTCGATATGGTCGCCGCCATTGGCTGCAGCGTGCAGGATGAGCGCCTCGGCCTGCAGGTGCAGGAAAAAGATCAACTGACGGCAATACACAAGCTGCGCGAAGCCGGCGTTAACCTGTCGCACCCGTGGGTGGTGATCCATCCCGGTTCCACCGCGCCTTCGCGCCGCTATGCCCCGCAAGGCTTTGCCGAAATTGCCGCCCGCCTGATCATGGAAGATGGGATGCAGGTGGTCTTCACCGGCGATTGCGATGAAGCCATCCTGGTGGAAAGCATCCAGCAGATGACCACACGCTCTTTTTCACTGGCAGGGCAGCTCACCCTGGGCGAGATGGCTGCGCTGCTGCAGATATCCCCCCTGCTCATCAGCAACAACACCGGTCCGATGCACATCGCCGCGGCGGTTGGCACGCCGGTTGTGGCGCTATACGCATTAACAAACCCGCAGCACACGCCCTGGCAGGTGCCCAGCCGCGTGCTGAATCACGATGTGCCATGCAAGAACTGCTTTAAATCGATCTGTCCAGAAGGCCATCATAACTGCCTGCAACTGGTGAAACCCGACACGGTGGTCCAATCTACGCGCGACCTGCTGCGCGAAACCACCTCAGTGCGGACGAGCCTGGTTGAAGCACCCTGGCCGAAAAACAGCACACCGATTTGATGATATGAGGAAATGATGATGTACACACTTGGAATCAATGCGGTTTATCACGATTCAGCGGCCAGCCTGGTGCGCGATGGCGAAGTCATCGCCGCGGCGGAAGAGGAACGCTTCACGCGTAAGAAGCACGGCAAACGCCCGATCCCGTTTTCCACCTATGAACTGCCCTACTTCGCCATCGATTACTGTCTCAAACAAGCGGGGATTACGCTGAAAGACGTCTCGCAGGTGGCCTATTCCTACGACCCGTTCCTACTGTTAGGCGAGCATGAGCACGACGCTGCCATCGCGCTACCGTTGGAACCCAGCGCGCACCCGCGCCCGGCCGAGTGGGAAGCCGTTTGGGATCCGCTGTTTTTGTCCTCCATCGTCAACGCGCCGCGCCATCTGGTCGGCGGCTTCCCCCACCATCTGCAACAGCGGTTCAACGGCGTCTCGCTGGACGATTTTACCTGGCACTTCGTCGAGCACCACACCGCGCACGCCGCCAGCGCCTACTATCCTTCGCCGTATGACGAAGCCGCCATCCTGACCTTTGATGGCCGTGGTGAGCTGGCTACCACCACCTATTCGGTCGGCCGGGGGCGTTCGCTGGAGCATATCGGCCAGGTAAATATGCCACATTCGCTTGGCATTCTGTACGAGCAGGTCACACAGCACCTCGGTTTCCTGCACTCGTCGGACGAGTACAAGGTCATGGCGCTTGCTTCGTTTGGCACGCCGCGTTATCTGGACAAATTCCGTGAAATCATCCAGTTTGGCGAGAACGGCCAGTACACCATCCAGCCTGTGGATTGGGCCGCAACCTTTGGCCCGGCGCGCGAGCGCGGCGGCCCGTACGAGCAGTGGCACTACGACCTGGCCAGCTCGCTGCAGATTGCGCTGGAACAGGCCGCTGTGCGTATCACTGACTGGTTGTACGAAGAAACCGGGCTGCGCAACCTATGCATGTCGGGCGGCGTGGCGCTCAACTGCGTGATGAACGCTCGCATCCGCGATCATGGTACGTTTGAAAATATTTGGGTCCAGCCCGCCGCCGGCGACGCCGGCACCGCCCTGGGCGCGGCTCTGTGGGTGGACGCGCAGCACAACCCGGTTCACGCCGGCCAGTCCAATCACCGCTATCGGATGGAACACGCCTTCCTCGGGCCGGAATACAGCGAAGAGGAAATTGAGGAGTTCCTGCGCTGGTCAAAGGTCCCATTCCGGCGCATGCAGAACGTGGCGGAAGAGACCGCGGACTTGCTGGCGCAGGACAAGATTATCGGCTGGTTCCAGGGCCGGCTGGAGTTTGGCCCGCGCGCCCTGGGAGCACGTTCGATCCTGGCTTCGCCCATCAAGGCGTCGATGCAGGACCGGCTGAATGACATCAAAGACCGCGAGGATTTTCGCCCGGTGGCGCCGGTTGTTCTGGAAGAAGAGGCGGCCAACTGGTTTGTCGATGCCGGCGTTTCGCCCTTTATGTTGTTTGTCTATGACGTGCACCCTGAAAAAGCGGATGCGATCCCCGCCGTGCGCCACGTGGACGGCACCGCGCGCATCCAGACCATCAACCGCCAGCAGAACCAACCGTATTACGATCTGCTGAAAGCTTTCCAGCAGAGAACCGGCGTGCCGGTTCTGGTCAACACTTCGTTCAACACGCGCGGCGAGCCGATTGTCTGCACCCCGCGTGACGCGCTGGAATGTTACTGGACCTCGCCGCTGGACGCGCTGGTGATTGGCCCGTTCTTACTACAGAAGGAATAAGGCGATGAGCAAAGTGCGGATTTCTGTGGTGGTCCCAACCTACAAGCGAGCATACCTGCTGGATGTTTGTATCTCCGCGCTGGTGGCGCAGGACTATGACCCCTCGCTGTTCGAGATCGTAGTGGTCGACGACGGTAATGACCCGATGACCCGCGCAATGGTCGAACGCTGGGCGGAAGCGACCACCGCTTACCGCATAAGCGCGGAAAAACGGGCGTATCAGGTCATTCCAGTGACATCTGCCACAAGTGTGTTCACCCAACCGCCGGTGATGATCGAGCAAGAGCCGGTACTTTCGCATTTGCCGCTCATCCGCTACATCCCGGTCACCGGCGAACGGCATAGCCCGGCAATCGCCCGCAACCTGGGGTGGCGCGCGGCGCAGGGCGTATATATAGCCTTCACGGACGATGACTGCATCCCCTACTCCGACTGGCTGCGGCGTGGAGTGGAAACCCTCGACCAGGGTTATGACGGCGTAACCGGACAGACGGATATGCCACTCAGCGACCACCCGACAGATTTTGAAGTGAATGCCCGCGGGTTGATGACATCCGAATACATCACGGCCAACTGCTTCTACCGCAAATCGCTGCTCGAAGCCATCGGCGGGTTCGACGAGCGCTTTGAAATCGCCTGGAGGGAAGACACGGATCTGTTCTTCAACGCCCTGGAGTATCACGCTCGCCTGATTTATGCTGCCGATGCGGTCGTTCTGCACCCAATACGGCCGCAAAAGTGGGGCGTGAGTCTCCAGCAGCAGCGCAAGAACTACTACAATGCCCTGCTCTTTAAAAAACACCCACGCCTGTACCGCGAGAAGTTTGGCAACCACTCACCCTTGCGCTATTACGTCACCCTTGCCAGCCTGGCTGGCGCCATTGCTGGCCTCCCGCTGCGCTCGCCGCAACTGGCCGCCGGATCTGGACTGGTGTGGGCCTTGCTGACCCTAACCTTTGCCGGGCTACGCCTGCGGGGCACATCCCATCAACCAGCCCATGTTGTAGAAATGCTGGTCACGTCGGCTGTGATCCCGCTGCTGGCGTTGTACTGGCGCGTGCGTGGAAACATCGCCTTTCGGGTATGGAATTTTTAGCATGAGCCTGCTGCCGGAAATGATCGTATGCTATGCCCCGGCAGTGGAAGTCTCTCGCGGATGACAGCGCGGGAGAAAGCGTTATCACACGAGATGAACCATCTCGTTTTGAGGAAGGATGAAAGGAGATCGACATGAGACTATTTACTTTTCTACGTGGTACCGCCATCGGCGCGGGGCTGATGTACATTCTGGACCCGATCCATGGCCGCACACGCCAGTCGCACTTCCGCGACCGGTTGATTGGCTACCGCAATGATGCCGAAGACATCGTGCAGGCAGGCGTAAAAGACCTGTCCAACAAGGCCCGCGGTCTGGCCGCCGAGACGCGAGCGCGCATCAACCAGCAGCAGCCCGACGATTGGGTGTTGGAAGAACGCGTCCGCTCACGGCTGGGATCCATTCCTGGTCGCACAGGAGCCATTAACGTCAGCGCGCAGAACGGAACGGTTTACCTCGATGGTGATGTGATGCGCGAGGAAGTGGACCAGATTGTGTCCCGCCTGTCGAGCTACCGCGGCCTGGGTAATGTTGAAAATCGCCTGCGGGTGCACGACGAGCCCGGCGATATCCCCGCCCTGCAGAATGCGTCTGACATCCGCGGGCGGATGCTGTGGAGCCCATCCACGCGGCTGCTGGCGGGCATTGGTTCGCTCTACCTGCTGATGCGCGGCCGTCGTGGCGGTTTGCTCAGCCCGTTGTTCACGCTGGGCGGGTTGGCCATCGGCGCGCAGGTGATGACCAACAAGAATCTGCGCCAATTGGCAGGCATGGAAGATAGCGGCAAGGGCACCATCCACGTGGTGAAGACGATCCACGTGCAAGCTCCGGTCGACGAAGTCTACCGCATGTGGCGCAGCTTCCCCAACTTCTCGCGTTTTATGAGCCACGTGCGCGAGATTCAAGAGATGGAAGGTGGAAGGTCGCACTGGGTGGTGGAAGGGCCGGCTGGGGTTCCGGTGAAATTCGACACCATCATGACCCAGGACATTCCCGACGAGCTCATCGCCTGGGAAACGCTGCCCGATTCGACAGTGAAGCACAGCGGACAGGTTCGTTTCCGCGAACTTGGTTCGGGTACCCAGGTGAATGTGCGCATGCACTACACCCCGCCGGCTGGCGTGGTTGGACACGCGGTGGCGGCGTTCTTTGGGTCCGATCCGAAGTCTGCTATGGACACCGACCTGGTGCGCTTCAAGGCCTTGATGGAAGAGGGTGAAACTCGTTCCGAGGGTCAGACCGTCCGCCAGGAAGATGTGATCCGCGATTAACCAAAGCCATAGACAAGACGCACCACCCACGAGGAGAGCAGGCATGGAACTGCAGGAGGCAACAAGAGCAGTAAAGACCGCCGTCAATCGCCAAACCTGGTTGGATTCGATCGGCGACCCGCTGCAAAGCGGTATCCGTACCCTGTACGAACGTACGGGGATAATCGGCCAGGCTGTGCAAGATTTCTTCAACGGCACCTGGTTGGGACACCCGCTACATCCTGTAATCACGGATGTGACCGTGGGCGCCCTGACCGCCGCCGTCGTGCTGGATGGCCTGGAAATGACCAGCGACGAAAAAGCTTTTGGAGCCGGCGCGGATGCCGCGCTGCTCCTGGGAGTGGGCAGCGCGGTAGGCGCGGCCGCCTCCGGTTTATCGGACTGGCAGTTCACCCAGGGTGAAGCCCGCCGTACTGGCGTGCTTCACGCCCTCCTGAACTCCACCTCGCTGGTGTTGTACATCACCTCGCTGGTCTTCCGCAAGAAGAAAAAGCGCGGACTGGGGCGCAACCTGGCGCTTAGCGGCTATGCCTTCAGCATCGCGGCCGCCTACCTGGGAGGAGATCTGGTTTACCGGCAGAAGATCGGCGTCAATCACTCCGAACAGGAGCCAATCTCGCGCACCTTCAAACCCATCCTGGCGGCTGACCAGCTGCCGGAGGGAACGCTGGTGCGCGCCGAACTGGATGGGAAAAAGATCCTTCTTGTGCGGCGGGGCACGCGTATTCTGGCGATCAACGAAACCTGCGCGCATATGGGCGGGCCGCTTGCGGAAGGCGAGTTGTGTTCGGATGATTCCGTCGTCTGCCCCTGGCATGCGTCGCGCTTCGACCTTCGCACCGGTCTGGTGATCGATGGCCCATCGGCCTACCCCCAACCGCGGTACGAAGCGCGCGAGAATAACGGCATGATCGAAATACGCCAGCCCCCGGAGGTTAACGGTTAATCCACGGGTGGGAGAGCATCGCCCAAATCATGGCAACCTTGAAATAGAGAAAGGAATTAGGATGATGAAATTAAAACCAATCAACCAACAAGTGGTGGTTGTTGTAGGATGCACCAGTGGCATCGGCCTGGAAACCGCCCGACAGTTTGCGCGCGAAGGCGCGATGCTGGTGCTGGCCGGGCGCGGCCAGGATGACCTGGATGCCACCCTGGCCGCGGTGCGCGAGGAAGGCTCGGATGGTATCACCGTCGAAGCCGATGTTGCCGACCGCGAGCAGGTGAACAATATTGCCCGGCGCGCCGTTGAAACCTACGGCCGCATCGATACCTGGGCGCATATTGCCGGCGTTCCGCTGTACTCGAAAGTC
>CALDSL010000497.1 GCA_937920255.1 uncultured Anaerolineaceae bacterium
ACTTCTACTTGCTTGCGGAGAGCGGTTCGCACGGCCATTATTTATTCCCTCCCCAGCTGCTCAGTGTCACCGCGCCTTCGGCTTTGGAAGGAGCCCGTAGCCGGTAGATGGTGCGGATGATCGCCGGAGCGGCGATAAAGGCCAAAATAACGGCCTGAAGGATGGAGATGATGTCAATGGGGATGCTGGAGAGCACCTGCATGCGGGTGGCTCCGTTGCGCAACGTGCCGAACAGCAGCGAGGCCAGCACCACGCCCGCCGGGTGGTTATTGCCTAGCAACGCCAGGGCAATCGAGTCAAAGCCGTAGCCGGAGGAGAAGGCCATCGCCAGGTTGTGGTTGACGCCCAGCACCTCGTTTGCGCCGGCCATGCCGCACAGCGCGCCGGAAAGCGCCATGGCGGCAATGGTGTTGCGCGCCACGTTCATTCCGGCGTATTTGGCGGCGTTGGGGTTGGCGCCCACCGTGCGCAGATCAAAGCCCCAGGTGGTCTTGAACAGGAACCAGTACACCACATAAGCCATCGCCAGCGCCACAAAGAACCCAAGATGGAAGCGGATCGGGTCGGCGAAGAACTTGGGTAGCCAGGCGCTTTGCTCGATGGTGGGGCTGATGGGGTTGAACGAATCCGGGCGCTTCATCGGCCCGGTCAGCAGCCAGTCGCTCAACCGGAAGGCGATGTAATTCATCATAATCGTGTTGATGACCTCATGCCCGCCGGTTTTGGCTTTCAGCCAGCCGGGGATAAAGCCCCAGAACGCGCCGCCCAGCGCGCCGGCCAGCATGGCCAGCGGCAGGTGGATGATCATCGGCAGCCCTTTGAGCGAGTAGCCGACGAAGGTGGCGGCAGCGGCGCCGATGAAAATCTGCCCTTCCGCGCCGATGTTGAACACGCCCGCGCGGAACCCCAGCGCCACGCCCAGGCCGGCGAAGATGTAGGGCGTCGACGTGACCAGCGACTCTAAGAACGGATTGAACGCGCGGCGGATTTCCGCCGGCTCGCCGGACTGTAGCGCCGACACAATGCGCGCCGGGTCTCCGATGGAGCCGGTGAACAACGCCCCATAAGCGTTGGCGACGGTGCGCCAGGCCGCGGCAAACCCCGCGCCGATCGACTGTCCAAAGGCCGCGTAGACTTCCTGTGAGGTCAGGGCGATGAACACCGCGCCCAGGATCAGGCCAGACACGATGGCCAGCAGCGGGATGAGGGCGAACTGACCCAGGCTGCGGCGTTTCTTGCCTTCGGGCGCGGGCCTGTTCACCTCCTCCAATAGTACTTTACCCGCATCCTCTTTCGGTGCAGGCTTGTTTTCCTCAGGGCGATTATCCAACGGAACCTCCCCCCGTGAGCCGGGCTTCTTCTGACACCTGATTGCCGTTCGGGCGTGCCTTTTCGGGTGAAACGCCCGCCATCAGCAGGCCGATGTATTCCTTGGTGGCTTCCGCGGCCGGCACTACGGCTACGATCTCGCCGCGGTACATCACCGCGATGCGATCGGAAAGCTGCAAAATTTCATCCAGTTCGGTGGACACCAGCACCACGGCCACGCCCTCATCGCGGCGTTTGAGGATCTGCGAATGGATATACTCGATCGAGCCGACATCCAGGCCGCGCGTGGGTTGCGAGGCGATCAGCAGCTTGATCGGGCGTGACAATTCGCGTGCCACAATCACCTTCTGCTGGTTGCCGCCGGAAAGCGAGCCGGCGCTGGTTTCCGCGTTCGGAGTGCGGATGTCGTACTGCTGGATCAGCTCATCGGCTTTCTTCACGATGCCATCCCAGGACATGTTGATGCCCCGCGCGTTGGGCGGGAGGTAATAGGTTTGTAGCACCAGGTTCTCATACACCGGGAAGGTCAGCACCAGCCCATCGCGCTGGCGGTCTTCGGGAATATGCGCGATCCCAATCTCGGTGATCTGCCGCGGGTGCGCGCGGGTGATATCCTTTCCGGTCAGCGTAAGCGTTCCGGAAAGCGGCGTTCGCATGCCGGTCAGCGCTTCCACCAACTCGGTCTGCCCGTTGCCCTGCACCCCGGCAATCCCCAGCACCTCGCCGGCGCGCACATCGAAGGTGACATTGTCCACCGCGAGTTGCTTGCGCTCGTCCAGCACGCTGAGATCTTCGACATTCAGGATCGTTTCGCCGGCTTGTACTGCCGCGCGTTCCAGTTCCAGATCGACCGCGCGCCCGACCATCATCGATGCCAGTTTCTCCTGGTCGGCTTCGCTCGGCAGGGTGGAGCCGACCACTTTGCCGCGGCGAATGACCGTAATGCGGTCGGCGATATCCAGCACTTCGCGCAGCTTGTGAGTAATGAAGATGATCGACTTGCCCTGCTCGGTCAGCCCGTGCATGATGCGGAACAGATCGTCGGCTTCCTGTGGGGTGAGCACGGCGGTCGGTTCGTCAAATATGAGGATGTCGGCCTGGCGGTAGAGCAGCTTGATGATCTCCACGCGCTGCTGCACGCCCACCGGCAGGTCTTTGATGTATGCGTCCGGGTCCACCTCGAGGTTGTACTTCTCAGATACTTCCCGAATTTGACTTGCCGCGGTTTTGCGATCCAAAAAGCCACCGGGCCGGAGAGGTTCGTCCCCCAGCATCACATTTTCGGTAACGGTGAACACCGGGATGAGCATAAAGTGCTGGTGCACCATGCCAATCCCGGCGTGGATGGCGTCGGA
>CALDSL010000498.1 GCA_937920255.1 uncultured Anaerolineaceae bacterium
ATTGGGCCAAGCGGAGGATTCCGGCGCAGACGGGCTGGCGCGAGCGGGCGCTCAAGGCGGGGAGTTGGTTGTTGACGTTCCATTATGTGGCGCTGGGGTGGGTGTGGTTTGCGCTGCCCACGCCGGAGCTGGCGCTGCGGGTGCTGCGGGTGATGTTTGGGGGCTGACAACGGATTTTGAACACGGATTACCCGGATTTGGGGAGTGGCGGGCTGTTGACGGATTTGGGGAGCGGATTGAGCGGATAAGAATTTTGTAGGTTGTGGTCGCTTTCCAGACCGCACCGGTCTCACGGCCATCCAGCGGTGCGATCTGGAGAACGACCGCACCTTTCAGTAGACCCAAATGTAGGGGTGAAGCATTCGGTCAGGCCAATGCGTATCCAGGAGACGACCGCTCTCCGAATGCTTCACCTGGGGATGGCCCGGAAACATTTTCTGCGGAAGAAACGGTCCAGGGTTGTGGGGGTGGGCTTCGCCCCTACATAATCGCTATAATAGGTTGTGGGGATGGTAGTTTGCGTCCCAGCGATTATTCCGGCTATGCGCATGATTTATGGAGGGATCGATGGCAGACCTGGCTTTGGTGAGGCTGTTTGAGCATAACAACTGGGCAAACGCGAAGGTGATTCAGGCGTGCGTAGGATTGAGCGAGGAGCAGCTCGACGCGCAGCCGCATTCAGCCACGATGGGAACGATCCGCGAGACGCTGACGCACCTGGTGCGCTCGCAGTACGGGTACTGGCAGATGCTAACCGGGCCGTTGGAGGCGCGGCGGCGGATCGAGCCGGCGCTGGGCGAACTGGAAGGCTATGCACTCGAGAGCGGCGAGGGACTGCTGGCGCTGGCGCGCGGCGAATATACCGGGCAGACACAAACGCAGATCCGCACGCGGGATGGCTACCTGGTGGAGCCGTGGGTGGTGCTGGTGCAGGTGATCAACCACGCCACGGAGCACCGCGAGCAGATCAAGAGCATGTTGACGGCGCTGGGGGTCACGCCGCCGGACATCGACGGGTGGGATTTTGGGGATTACCGCAAGGCGATGACGCGCGGCTGACAACAGATTTTTAACACGGATACCACGGATTTTTGGCGGGAGGGCATTAATGACAAACAAAAAGCCGGTCGCACTTTGTGGGCCACGCAAAAAGATTTCACCGCGAAGAAGCGAAGAGCGCGAAGGAAACGCGAAGAAAATTTTAGAACGTCTTACTTCGCGTTTTTCTTCGCGTACTTCGCACCTTCGCGGTGCGCTTTTGTGCGAGTTATCAAATAAGGAAATCTCCACGCGGGTGCTGGTGGTATATTTTTTGCTGGCGATGGCGCTGTCGGTGCTGGTGAACCTGGTGTTGTTTCCGGGGACGCTGTTCGACCCGCTGGAGCGGGCCACGGGCGGGCTGATCAACGCGACGCTGCAGGCCAACCTGCTGGGGCTGGCGCTGTTTGCGTTATTTGTGTTTGGGCTGGGCCGGCTGCGGCCGGCGGACGTGGGGCTGGAATGGCGCAAGCTGCCGCAGGCGCTGCTGGTCACCGGGCTGCTGTGGCTGGGAATGCAGGTGGCGGCGCTGGCCATCAGCCTGCTGCGCGGCGGGGTGGCGCTCGATGCGGTGTGGGTGGAACGCGGGGCGGGCGCGGTACTGGGCTGGCTGATCGGCCAACTGCTGGGGAACGCGCTGGTGGAAGAACTGCTGTACCGCGGCCTGCTGCTGCCGCAACTGTTCCACAAGTTCAAGATTGGCAACCGCCGGTTGCGGCTGGTGGCCGCGGCAGCGGCGATGCTGGCGCTGTTCGTGCTGTCGCATATCCCCAACCGCATCTTCATGGGCTACACCGTGGGCGAGATGCTGATTGATATCCCGATCCTGCTGGGGTACGGGCTGCTGTTTACGATCATCTACCTGGTGACGGAGAACCTGTTCGTGGCCGTGGGCGTGCACGCGCTGGTCAACGAGCCGACGCTGGTCACCGCCCTGCCCTTCCCGGCGCAGTTGATTCTGCTGGTGATGGTGGTGGTGATGCTGGTGGTGTGGCGCAGGTTCAATAACGAGGCGGTGTCTTCCCATTCCTAAGAGAAAGCGTTAACACGAATAAAAACCGAATAAAACCGAATGACACGAATAGAGCGTTTATCAAGTTCTATGGCGAAAATCATAAAATTTGATTAACGCTCTATTCGTGCCATTCGGATTATTCGTTCTCATTCGTGTTAACGCTTTTCCATTACCTACTATAGACCTCTTTCCGGATACGACTGGCTGGCGCGCTTGACAAATCCCCCTTGCCCGGTATATATTCTCTACCAGAAGGGTTAAGGGCCGGGATATGCGTATTGGGATTATGACGGGCGGCGGCGATGTGCCGGGGTTGAATGCGTGCATTAAGACTCTGGTGAACCGCATGATCGACGAGGGCCACGCGGCCACGGGCATCCGGCGCGGGTGGCGCGGGCTGCTGCATTTTAACCCCGCTGACCCCACCAGCCATTACGAGAATACGTTTCCGCTGAACAAAAACATCGTGCGCTCGATCGACCGCTCGGGCGGAACGATTTTGCATACGTCGCGGCTCAACCCGGGCGCGCTGGAATGGAAGGACGTGCCCGAATTTCTGCGCGGCAGCGTGCCGCACGAGCCGGGCGGTACTGCTGACTATACGCAGCACATTTTGGACGTGCTGGCGTTCCTCAAACTGGACGCGCTGATCCCGATTGGCGGCGATGACACGCTGACCTACGCATCCAGGCTGAACCAGGCCGGCTTCCCCATTATTTCGATCCCCAAGACGATGGACAACGATGTGACCGGCACGGATTACTGCCTGGGGTTCTCGACCGCCATCACGCGCTGCGTGGCGGCGATCCAGGAACTGCGCACCACGGTGGCCTCGCACGAACGGATCGGCGTAATCGAGGTGTTTGGGCGCTACTCGGGCGAGCTGTCGCTGATCTCGGCGTTCCTGTCGGGCGCCAACCGGGCGATCATCCCCGAAGTGCCGTTTGATCCGCGGCGGCTGGCGGATCTGCTGGCGGGGGATTTGCGCTCTACGCCGACGGCGTACGCGATGATGACCATCTCGGAGGGCGCGCGGATGACCGGCGACGAGAGCCAGCCGCTCTCGATGGCCTCGGACGTGGAACGGACGCGCGGGGCCAGTATCGGCGCGCGGACGGCTGCCCTGCTGGAAGACCTGGGCGGGATCCCGACGGTGTTTGTGCAGTTGTCGTTCCTGCTGCGCGCCGGGTCGCCGGATACGCTGGACCGCATGGTGGCGCTGAATTTTGCCAACACGGCCATGGATCTGGTGAAGGCGGGGCAGTTTGGGCGCATGGTGGCGATTTATGAGGGGCGGTACACGCACGTGCCGGCCAGCACGCCCGCGCAGGGCCCGCGGCGGGTGGAGGTGGGGGATCTGTACGAGGTGGAGACGTACCGGCCGAATGTGTTTACGACGGTGGATAAGCCTATATTCTTGTATTAGGGGAAAAAAGCATCACGAAGAGGACGAATAAAACGAATATTACGAATAGAGCTTAAGATAAATTGGAGGGTGCGGTCGTTTTTTGGATCGCACTTTTTTTGTGCTGAGGGGGAAAAGGCAAAACGCATCACGAATAAAAGCCGAATACTACGAATACCACGAATAGAGCTTAATAAAAAAGTAGGTTGCGGTCGTTTTTTTAGATCGCACCTTTTTTGTGCTGAGGGGAAAGGCAAAACACATCACGAATAAAGGCCGAATACCACGAATGACACGAATAGAGCTTTTATTTAAGTGGTACGGTGCGGTCAAAAAGACGACCGCAGCGTACATTTTTTGTTAAGCTCTATTCGTGGTATTCGGTTTTATTCGTCGTATTCGAGATGTATTTTTCTGTTTAAACATTTCGTTCTTGCGCATTCCTGTACAATAGAGATTATTCCTGGATGTATGGGGGTGTTTATGTATCCTGAACGCGAGAGCGCGCTGCAAAAACTCCGGGGGGCGCAGGAACGGCTGGCTTCGGGCACGACGGATGTAGATAAACTCACTATCGCTCTGCTCAAGCTGCACAGCGCGCTGGAAGACCGGCTGCGCGAACTGCTGGCGGCGCGGCTGCCATCACGGCGCAGTGAGATTTACGATCTGAACGCGTTCCACTGGCAGCAGATTGTGGAAAACGCCCAGCAGTACCTAGGCATGTCTGCCACAGATGCCAGCGCAATTTTAAAGGTGAACAACAGGCAGCGCACCCGCGCGGCGCATGGCGAAAGCGTATCGCTCACGCGCGATGAAGTGGAGCGCTACGAGGCGCTAGTGCGGGCGGTGTGGAATGCTGGCTCGCGCAGCGGGGCGCCGCTGCCGCCCCACCCCGGTTCGGGAAGCTCGAGGGGACAGGGGCAGACCAGTTCCGGCAGTACGCCGCGGCCGGAGCCGAAACCGCGGGCGGGCACGAACACATCCTCCAGCCCGAGACCGCCACATTATGTGGAACGGCCATGGTACCGCTCGACGGGGTGCCTGGTGTTCCTGTTCCTGTTCGCGCTGCCGGTGTGGGCGGTGATGGTTTTCACCGACCGGAAGGCGGGCGGGCTGGCGAAGCTGTTCGCGCTGCTGGCGTTTGTGGTGTACCTGCTGGGCGGGTTTACGCTGCTGAGCGTGATCATCGACGCGCCGTATTTGCGGGGGTTGGAGTTAGAGGTGCCGTCGTTTGAGACGCCGGGGCTGGTGGCCACGATCACCGCGCCGGTGCGGACGAGCACGCCGCGCACGAACAAGCCGGAGCAGTCACCGCTGGCGGCGACGAATCCGCCGGCCGCGCCGGCCGGTGGGTGCGCGGTGGCGTGGGAGGAGTACGCGGGCGACCTGGGCGGGAAAAACCGCTCGATGGTGTGGAATGAGGTGGTCGACGCGGAGGTGAAGGAGGCCGGGCTGGGGTGGCAGGAGTTCAGCAGCCTGGTGGTGGAGAAGAATCCCGCGCTGGTGGGGGATGGGTATGAGTTTAAGGCAGGGAAGGTGTATGTGTTGCCGGTGTGCAGGTAGGGGTTTGCGCGTGAGGGTCCTTCAGGTTGGTTGATACCCCCCTCACCTAACCTCTCCCCGCTTGAATTTAGCAACAATATGCCATCCTGGTTGTGCGGGGAGAGGGACAGTCTATTCCCTCCGCTCGACCTGGATTCCGCTATCCTGCACCCACCAGATTTCGGTGGCGAAGCCTTCGATGAAGAAGCGGTCGTGGACGACGGCGAGGACGGCGCCTTCGAAGGCGTTGAGGGCTTCTTCGAAGCGGGCGCGGGAGGGGATATCGAGGTGGTTGATGGGCTCGTCGAGGATGAGCAGGTTGCAGCCCTGGGCGGCCAGCAGGGCCAGGAGCAGGCGGGCGCGCTCGCCGTAGGACAGCTTGCCGTTGGGTGTGAAGACGTCGTCGCCGGTGAAGAGGTACTTGGAGAGGAACGAGCGCACTTCGGTGTCATTCTGCGAGAGGACGGCGCGCAGGGTCTCCAGCGGGTTCTCGGCCGGGTTGAGGCCTTCCTGCTCCTGGGTCATGTAGCCCAGGCGCACGCGCGAGCCGAGCCGCACCGACCCGGCCACGGGCGGCAGCACGCCGGCGACCGTGCGCACCAGGGTGGTCTTGCCGCTGCCGTTGGGGCCGGCCAGCACCACGCGGCGGCCGTAGCGCAGCACCAGGTTGATGTGCTCCAGCAGCGGCACGCCGTCATAACCGACAGATAGATCTTCGAGGGCGAGCACGTCGCGGCCACTTTCCCCGGCGGGAGCGAACTCGACGCGCATCTGCCAGGCGCGGCCGGGACGGTCAACCCGGTCGACGGTCTGCAGGCGTTCGATGCGGCGCTCGATGGCCTTGGCGCGGCGCACCGTCTCCAGGCCACGGTTGGCGAAGAAGCCTTTGGCAAACTTGTCGCCGGTGTCGGCTTTGCCGCCCTTGCGGAAGCGCGCAATGCCGCGCACGTGCTCGGCTGAGCCGCGCAGCCGGGCGATTTCATCCTGCTGATCCTGGTAGGCCTGCATCTGCTTCTCGCGCTCGGCCAGCTTCTGCTCGAGATAGGCGGTGTAGTTGCCCTCGTAGGTCTTGAGCGAGCGGGTGAGCGGATCGAGCTCGAGGATGCGGGTGGCGACGGTGTCGAGCAGGGCGCGGTCGTGCGAGACGAGCAGCACCCCGCCGGGGAAGTCGAGCAGCCAGTCTTCGAGCCACTCGAGCATCTCGATATCGAGGTGGTTGGTGGGCTCGTCGAGCAGCAGGAACTGGGGCGAGGAGAGCAGCACGCCGGCCAGCGCCAGGCGGGTCTTCTGACCGCCGGAGAGCGTGCCGACCGGGGTGTCGGGGTCGAAGTGCGCGAGGCCGAGGCCTTCGAGCACCTGCGGGCTGCGCCCGGCCACGGCGGCCGCGGCGGTCAGGCGCTCGAGGGTGGCGTCGTATTCGGCCAGCACTTCTTCCTGGTCGGGATCGTCGCCCAGCAGCAGGGCCAGATCCATCAGGCGCGATTCGAGGGCGGGCAGGTCGCCTTCCATGCGGGTGAGGAAGGTCTCGATGGTATCGTCCCAGTCGAACTCATAGCCCTGGGGCAGATAGCCGACGCGCAGGTTGGAGGGCGTGAAAGCGACCACGCCGGAATCGGGCGGCTGCTGGCCGGTGAGGATGCGCAGCAGGGT
>CALDSL010000499.1 GCA_937920255.1 uncultured Anaerolineaceae bacterium
TCGGGGAAGCGCAGATCGTAGCACACCGCCAGCCCGGCCGGGCCGAGCACAGTCTGCGCCAGGCGCGGCTGCTGGCCCGGCTGCAGGTAGCGCTCCTCGCGCATCAGCCGGAACAGGTGCAGCTTGTTGTAGCGCGCGATCTCCTGCCCACCCGCGCCGGCCAGCACGAAGCTGTTATACACCCCGCCCGGCCCTTCCAGCAGCAGTGAACCGCCAATGGTAAGGCGGTACTCGAGCGCCAGGGCCTCCATTTCCTCCAGAATGCTCAGGTTGGCCTGCGCGTGGAGTCGCGCCCGCTCCAAATCATAGCCGCTCGACCACAATTCCGGCAGTAGCAGGAACTGGCTGCCCGCCGAGGCCGCTTCGCGCGCGAAGTCCCGCGCTTTGCGCAGGTTGGCCTCCGGGTTTCCCAGGACGATATTCATTTGCGCAAGAGATAGTCTGGCTGTCATGATGTGAATTATAATGTATCGCAAATCTTCCCGCTGACGCTTCATACAGGAGATGTTTTGAGAAACCGTCGTAACGATGCCTTTTTGTGGATACTTCTGCTGGTTGTGCTGGTGGCCGGTATTGGCCTGCTCGGCTGGCAGAACTATGAATACGCCAAAGCCAACACCGGGGGGAATGATTTTCTGATGTACTGGATGAGCACGCGCTCATTTCTGATGGATGGCACCAATCCATATGGAGATGAGGTCACCGCGCGCACGCAGGAGTTCGCCTATGGTGGGCCGCCGCAACCTGGCCAGCCCTCGCTGCGCATGGTGTATCCGCTGTATTCCATGGCCATTATTTTGCCGTTCGCGCTCATCCCTGATTTTAATGTGGCCCGTGCCGTGTTCAGCACGGTGCTGGAGATTTCGCTGCTGCTCATCGCGTTCTTCGCCATCCGGCTGGCGCGCTGGCGTGTTTCGCCGCTGGAACTGATCCTGTACCTGGCGCTGATGCTGTTTGGCTTTCACTCCATCCAGCCGCTGCTGGACGGCAATATGTCGATCCTGGTGGCGTTATTCGTGGTATCGGCGCTGCTGGCGCTCAAGAACGGTGGGGATGCCCTGGCGGGCATTCTGCTGGCCTTTAGCACCATCAAGCCCAACGTAGTGGTGCTGCTGGTGGCATATCTTCTGATCTGGTCGCTGCTATCCGGGCGGCGCAGCCTGGCGGGCTATTTTGCCGGGGCAGTGTTTATCCTCTCCCTTTCTGGCATGCTGCTGATGCCAGACTGGATCTGGCAAAACCTGATCGCGGTGGTGCAGTTCCCCACCAACCAGCCGCCGGCTACTGTGGGCGCGGTGCTGCGCCAGACCTTCCCGGCCATGGGCGACCGCATTGCCCGCCTGATGTACGGCGTCATCATCGGCATGCTGGTGACCGAGTGGTGGCTCAACCGGCGCGCGGAGTTCCGCGGGGCGCTGTGGACCTCACTGTTCACGCTGACGCTCACCGCCTGGGTCGGCATTCCCACCGCGCCGCAGAACTTTATCGTGCTGCTGCCAGCCACCGCGCTGGTGTACGCCACCTGGGAAGAACGCTGGCGTCGCGCCGGCCACGGCCTGACCGTGTTTACCATCCTGCTGCTCGGCGCGGGTATCTGGTGGTTGCATCTGTCCACCACCGGCTTTGGCCCGAACAGCGTTCTCAACCCGCTGCTGTTCCTGCCGCTCCCGGGTTTTCTCATCATCACTTTGTATTGGGTGCGCTGGTGGGCGATCAGCCCGCCCAGTGTGTGGTACGACCTGCTTTCCAACCAGCGTTAATGCTGTGGTGGGACGGGCCGTTGTATTGAAATTGTAAGGAATTTCCCGTTTGCACCTTCCGGCACAATACTGCTTTGTGCTATACTTAACCGGTTACCTTTTCCTGTTCAGACATTGATCGGAATATCTTCCAGGAGCGAACAACATGGCGCAGGATCACAAGAAACCCAATCCGTGGGATGAATTCCAACATGAACTTGACGTGGAAGCCGAACAAGCCCGGCGTTCCCTCCGCGAAGTCAGCTCGATGCTGGAACAAAGCCAGACCGAATTGGCGCGGCTCACGCAGCGCAACGCCGTCGTCACCGGGCATTTGCAGCAAGTGCAGGCACAGTTGGAAGAACTGCCGCGCGCCGATATTCGCATGGCCTACACCGCCGCGCTGGATTCGCAGCAGCGCCTGCTGGTGATGCGCGGCCAACTGGAAAAACTGCAAAGCGACCACGCCGCGCTGGGGCGTTACACCGGTCTGTTGGAAAAGGTGCGCCGCATGGTCACCGAGAACCTCAACCGGGCGCGCAGCGGCAGCGGCTCTGGGTCGCTGGAAATGGTGATCAACGCGCAGGAAGCAGAACGCCAGCGTCTCTCGCGCCAGATGCACGACGGCCCGGCGCAGGCGCTGTCGAATTTTATCGTACAGGCTGAGATCATCAACCGGCTGTTCGATATGGACCCGGCGCGCGCCAAGGAAGAACTTGCCAACCTGAAAACTTCGGCCATGACCACCTTCCAGCGCGTGCGCAGCTTCATCTTCGATCTACGCCCGATGATGCTGGACGATCTTGGTCTGGTTCCCACCCTGCGGCGTTACATGGACACCTACAAGGAGCAGACCGGCATGGACTGCAACCTGAGTGTGAAAGGCGCGGAACGCCGGTTTGAACCCTATGTGGAAGTGATGATTTTCCGCGCGGTGCAGGAACTGATGGGCAACGCCGCCCGCCATAACGCCGATAACCCCGTCAAGATCCAGGTCAATGTGCAACTAACAATCGAAGATAGCCTGGTGAAGGTGGTGGTGTCGGATAACGGCAAGGGCTTCGACACCGAAGCCGCCGCGCAGAAGGGCAGCCTGGGGTTGAAGATCATCCGCGACCGCGCCGAAATGCTGGGCGGGTATTTTGAAGTTGACTCGAGAGAGGGCCAGGGATGCCGCGTCACCTTCCAGGTGGCGACGCCGGAAACGACGGCCGCTGGCTTGAAATCATAATTTTTTACCCATCTTATGGAGGAAGTTGCATGACGAAAACGATTGGTATTCTGACTGGTGGCGGCGACGTTCCCGGTCTTAACCCGGCCATGAAGGCTGTGGTGTTGAGCGCTTTGGAAATGGGCTACCGGGTTCTGGGTATCCGACGCGGCTGGGCAGGGTTGCTCCAGTACAATTTGGACGAACCTTCGACCCACGATTACTACATCCGCGAACTGCACCGCGATGACGTGCGCACTATCGACCGCACCGGCGGCACCTTTTTGCACACTTCGCGCACCAACCCCGGCAAAGTTTCTGCGAAAAACGTGCCCGATTTTCTGAAGAATTCGTCGTTCGGCAAGCCAGCCCCCGAGGACAAACTGGATTACACCGCCTACGTGGTGAAGGTCCTCGAACACCTGGGTATCGACTATCTCGTGCCGATTGGCGGTGACGACACGCTCAGTTACGCGCACCGGCTGCACAAAGAGGGTTTCCCGTGCGTGGCCATCCCCAAGACGATGGACAACGACGTGTTTGGAACCGATTACTGCATCGGCTTCTCCACCGCGGTCACCCGCAGCGTGGAATTGATCACCAACATGCGCTCGTCGGTTGGCTCGCACGAACGCATCGGCATCGTCGAACTGTTTGGCCGCAATTCGGGCGAAACCAGCCTGATCAGTGCCTATCTGGCGTATGTCGACCGCGCCATCATCACCGAAGTGCCGTTTGAAATCCAGCGGCTGGCGGAGTTTATTAAAGAAGACAAGCGCAACAACCCCTCCAACTACGCCATCTTCACCATTTCGGAAGGCGCGATTATGGAAGGCGGCGACGTGATCGAAAGCGGCGAAGCCGATGCCTACGGCCACCGTAAGCTGGGTGGCGTGGGCCAGCTCGTGGCCGAGGAAATCAAGCGCCGCACCGGGCAGGACATCATGTACCAGCAGCTTGCCTACATGATGCGCTCCGGCGCCCCTGATTCGCTCGACCGCATGGTGGCCATGTCGTTCGGCAACCTGGCCATGCAGCTCATCCGCCGCGGCGAGACAGGCAAAATGGTGGCGCTGCACGGCGGCAAGTATTCCACTGTGCCGATCGAGATGATCATGGCCGGAAAGAAGCGCGTGGACGTGGCCGCGTTCTATGATATCGAGAATTACCGCCCCAAGATCCGCGATTTTATGGGCGTTCCGATGTTCTTAAGCTAAAATGATAGTATGTTAATCGGGTACCAGGAGGGTAAGCATGATTGTAACGACGAAAGAACTGTTTAAGGCGGCGTACGGCAAGTACGCGATCGGCGCTTACAACATCAACAACCTCGAGCAGACCATGGGACTGTTCCGAGGATGCATTGACAGTCAGGCTCCGTTTATTATCCAAATCAGCAAGGGCGCTCGCTCCTACTCCGACAAGCGCATGCTCGAAGCGATCATCCGCGTCGCGAACGAGGTATTCCCGGATTCGATCTTTGCCGTGCATCTCGACCACGGCGACGAAGCTACCTGCTACGACTGCATCGAATCGGGTTTCTACAGCTCGGTGATGATCGACGCCAGCCATCTGGACTTCGAAGAGAACATTGCCACCACCAAGCGCGTTGTCGACGCAGCGCATGCGCGTGGCATTGTCGTCGAAGCCGAACTCGGGCAGTTGGGCGGCGTGGAAGAACACGTGGCGGTTGATGAAGCCAACGCCAAGCTGACCGACCCGCGCGTGGCGCGCGAATTTGTGGAACGCTCCGGCTGCGACTCGCTGGCGGTCGCCATCGGCACCAGCCACGGTGCGTTTAAGTTCAGCGGCAACCAGGCCCTGCGCCTGGACGTCCTGGGCGAGATCCAGGCCCAGCTCCCCGGCTTCCCGCTGGTGATGCATGGCTCCAGCTCGGTGCCGCAGGAAGAAGTCGAGCGCATTAACGCCGCCGGTGGCGCGCTCAAGGGCGCCAAGGGCGTGGATGCCGACCAGTTCCTGCCGGCCGCCAAGCTGGGCGTGACCAAGATCAACATCGACACCGATGGTCGCCTGGTGTGGACGCGCGTGCATCGCGAGTACTTCCGCGACTATCCAGAGAAGTTCGACCTGCGCGATCCCGGCAAGGTTTTTATGGCTGAATACGCCAAGTTCATCGCCGGCAAAAACATCAAACTGGGCAGCGCTGGCCAGCTTGATCAGGTGCGCCTGGTCGTCGCCTGATATAGCACAGCATACGGACACAAATCGTCCCGCCGCTCCTTTCAACCGGCTTTGCCGGCAGGAACGGCGGGACGGTTTCAATCAGCCGGAATTCCGGAGGACGGGTGCATGCCAAAATCGGAACAGGGCGTCAGCAGTGACCGCTACCAGATCATCCCGCGCAGCCTGATCTTTGTTACCCACCGGCAGCAAATACTGCTGATTAAAGGCGCGCCCACCAAACGGTTGTGGGCCAATCGCTATAACGGCATCGGCGGGCACATCGAGCGCGGCGAGGATGTGCTCAACGCCGCGCGGCGCGAGTTGCGCGAAGAAACCGGCCTGACCGGCGGCGATCTGTGGCTGTGCGGCACGGTGATGGTCGACGCCAGCGACCAAACCGGGATCGGCATCTTTATCTTCCGCTGCGACTACGGTGAGGACGAAAGTGTCCAGCCGGTCGCATCTGAGGAAGGCACGCTCGAGTGGCACCGCGCTAACGCGCTCGACGGCCTGCCGCTGGTGGACGATCTGAAAGTCCTGCTGCCGATCATCTCCGCCATGCGCCGCCAAGACGCGCCGTTCTTTGCGCGCTCGTTTTACGACGAGCAAGAGCGGTTGCGGGTGGTGGTCAGTCAATAACCTCTTAACCCAAATTACCGTTATTCAGATTTTTCAGCCTCGCCTTGCTCGTAAAAAATCAACAGCGTGTTGCCATACTTGCGTTCTTCCAGCTTCTGGAAATGCTGGAAACTGCGCTCTTCGTGCTCCACCGGGTCGATTTGCACCACTACCCAGGCGCCTTCCGACATCCAGTCCGGGTTCTTGTCCAGCTCTTCCAGCGCGCGCTGCCACATGCCTTTGTACTGCGGCGGCGCGACGTAGATGTAATCAAACTGGCGGTCGGGACGCTGGCGCAGTAAGGCGTAGGCGTCCATCTGCAGTACTTCCGCGCCATCTTTCAGGCGCGTCTTCTCCAGGTTGGCCTTGATCGTCGCCACCGCCGGGTGATTGAGATCGATAAAGCGCACGAACTCCGCGCCACGGCTGAGCGCCTCGATGCCCACGCTGCCGGTGCCGCCGAACAGGTCCAACATGCTGCTGCCGACAATATCCTCGCTCAGGATGTTGAACAGCGCGGTCTTCACCATGTCCGTGATCGGGCGGGTGATGTTGCCCGGCACGTCGCTGAGCCGGATGCCGCGCGCCTTGCCCGAGATAATACGCGGAGTGCTCATGCTTCCACCACGCCGCGCGCCGCGATGATATTGCCGTACGGGGCGGTGGTGGGCAGCACGCAGCCCGTACCCAGGATAAAGCGCCGGCCGCCGGTGGCGCGCAGCGCATCTTCGGCTTCGTCGCGCACCTGGGCGGGCGTGCCCAGCACCATCGTTTCCCACTGGCGCAAACCGCCGCATACCGTGCCGGGGAAAATCTGCTGCCCGGTCTGGAGGTCTGGCGGAGTCTGGCGGTCATGCCAGTTGATGATCTGCACCGGATAATCGGCCAGCTCGGCGAACATGACTTCCTCGCCGTGCAGGTGCAGCATGTTCAGCCATAAATCCTGCGCCGCTTCCAGGATGCGCAGGTCGTACGCGCGGCCAAACTGGTTGTACTCGTCCACTGAGAGGATGCCAAACTGCGCGTGCTGCACAGCGTAGAAAATCCCGGCCATGCCGGCCGGCTTGCAGGCTTCGATAAAGCGGATGGTGGTCTGGGTGATGCGTTCCAGCCCGGCGTGCAGCGCATCCGGGTGGCGGCGCAGGTGCGCGGCCAGGTTATGCTTGCCCACCAGGTTCTTGGCCTGCGACAGCGGGCTGAAGATCGTCTGAAGGATGGGAGTGTGCGGGGCGAACTCGGCGGACAGCAGCCGCAGGCAGTGCACCTGGTTATTCAGGCAGCCTGTGCCCGGTTCCAGCACCGGCAGGGTCGCCCAATCTTCGGGGCGGGTGATCACCGGGCGTGCATACTCGCGCGTGCCTTCCGGGTTGCCCATCCAGCGGTCTTCCACGCCCCAATCGTACAGGCAGAAGGACGAGGAAGGCGTCACCTTGACCAGGTCAAAGTCGTATTGTCGCTGAAATGCCGCCGTGGCGGCCGCCAGCCCGTCGGGGGTCTGGTCGTCCACCGGGAAGTGCCGCCACAAAGCCACCGGCGTGCGGTCGGGCAGCTCGCCGGAAAGGGTGGTTTCCAATCGTTCGCGGTGCGTGCTCGTTCGAGCCGGAGGGGTCATCATTTACTCCTGTG
>CALDSL010000500.1 GCA_937920255.1 uncultured Anaerolineaceae bacterium
TTTCGGCCTGCGCCATGCGCGTCGTCGCTACCGATGGGCGCGACCTGGGGCAGACTTTCACCGCCGCACCTGGTGCAACGCTGGAGGACAACCTGCTGGAGCGCAACGTGTTTGGCCTGTCGAACACGGCCTACCGCTGCGAACTGCTGCGCCGCCTGCTGCCCATCCCGCCGGGGATCGTGCTGGTGGACTGGCTGCTGGCGTCGCGCGCCTGGGCACTGGGAGCGCGGATGCGGTTCAACCCGGCGGTGCTGATGGCCTACCGCCAGTACGACCATAACACCGCGCGCGTGCTGCCGCCCTTCACGACCGAACAGGTGCTGCAGGGGACGCAACTGGCGCTGGATCACTATGCCCTGATGCTGGACGCGGGTTGGCCGCTGCCCGAAGCAAAGCGGGCGCGGTTGGAAGCGGCGCGCCGCCGCGCAGTGCGCTTCCGGCAGATGATGCGCGCAGACGCCGCGCGATTGGACGCCTATACGCGCGCGCTCAACGCCCTGCCGGCAGATCACGTGTGGTGGTCGTTTGTGGCCCACCCGCGCCTGGCGCATCTGATAGATTTGTAAGTTATTGGAACTTGCAAATTTCTCGTTGCTGCATTTGGGGTGTTATAATAATTTCGGCCAGGGGATGTTACCGCACGGCCTTCCCAATCCGCACTATACGAGTAGCCCTATGGATACCAAGGACCGCTTACAGAAGTTAATCATTTCTGCAGCGTTGACCATTGCCGAGGCATTAGAGGTTATGGACCGCGCCGGGTATGGTTTTTTGCTGGTATGCGACGGCGACGGCCGGCTGGAGGGCATTCTCACCGATGGGGATATCCGCGCGGCGGCGTTGCGCGGCGAGCCGTTCAGCCAGGCATGCCGCGGCATCGCTTGCGATTCGCTGGTCACCGCGCTGGCGCCGGTCACGGCCGGCCAGGCGCTGCACCTGATGGATCACAGCCGCGGTCATGGCATCAACCAGCTTCCTGTGGTGGATGCAACCGGTCGGGTGGTGGATCTTGTGCTGCGCAGCGATCTGGTGGAACAGGAACGCATGCCGGTTTCGGCGGTGATTATGGCCGGCGGGGCGGGGGTGCGGCTGCGCCCGCTGACCAACAGCCTGCCAAAAGTGATGCTGCCGGTGGGCGACCGGCCGCTGCTGGAAATCATCATCGAGCAGATGCGCGCGGCCGGCATCCGTGATATCTGTGTCACCACCCACTATCATGGCGAGAAGATCAGCGACTATTTTGGTTCCGGTGAGAACTTTGGCGTTCAGATCCGCTATGTGAACGAGGACGCGCCGATGGGAACGGCCGGCGGGCTGAGCCTGCTGCCGGCGCAGGGCGAGCCGCTGCTGGTGATCAACGGCGACATCCTGACCCGCGTGGATTACCGCGCCATGCTGGCCTATCACCGCCGCCATGTCGCCGCGATGACTGTAGGCGTGCGCACCTACAACCTGAAAGTGCCCTACGGCGTGCTCGACTGCGACGGCCTGGATGTGTGCGGGCTGCGCGAAAAACCGGTGGTTTCCTTCTTCGTCAATGCCGGGGTGTACCTGCTTAACCCGGAAGTGCACCGCATGATCCCGGCCGGGGTGCGTTTTGATATGACCGACCTGATTAACGCCCTGCTGCAGCAAAGCAGGCGCGTGGTCAGTTTTCCGATTGTCGAATACTGGCAGGATATCGGCCAGATGTGCGATTACGAACAGGTGCAGCGCGACGTGCTGGACGGGAGAGTCAAACCATGAACTGGACAGGCAAAAAAGTACTGGTGACCGGGGCGGGCGGGTTTATCGGCAGCCACCTGGCCGAGCGGCTGGTGGAAATGGGCGCGGACGTGCGCGCCATGGTGCACTACAACGCGCTGGGCTCGTGGGGCTGGCTGGATGAATCACCGCTGGCCGAGCACATGCAGGTCTTTCCCGGCGACGTGCGCGACCGCGACAGCGTGCGCGCCGCGGTTGAGGGGCGCGAGATCGTCTTCCACCTGGCGGCGTTGATCGCCATCCCCTATTCGTACACCGCGCCGTCCTCGTACGTGGACACCAATATCACCGGCACCATTCACGTACTCCAGGCGGTGCGCGAGCTGGGCAGCGCGCGCGTGGTGCACACCTCCACCAGCGAAACGTACGGCACGGCGCGCTACTCGCCCATCGACGAGCGCCACCCGCTGCACGGGCAGTCGCCGTATGCCGCCAGCAAGATCGGCGCGGACCAGATGGCCGAGGCGTTCTACTGCTCGTTTGGCGTGCCGGTGGCCATGATCCGCCCGTTCAACACCTTTGGCCCACGCCAGTCGGTGCGCGCGGTCATCCCCACTATCATCTCGCAACTGCTGGCCGGGGAAGAGCTGCGCCTGGGCAACCTGACGCCCACCCGCGATCTGAACTTCGTGGCCAACACGGTGGACGGCTTCCTGCGCGCCGCCGCGGTGGACGAAGCCATTGGCCAGGTGATCAATGTCGGCTCGGGGCGCGAGATCAGCATTGGCGATCTGGCGCAGTTGATCGCCAATCTGATGGGGGTCGAGTGCCGCATCCATGAGGACGCGCAGCGCGTGCGCCCCGAGAAGAGCGAGGTCGGCCGGCTGATCGCGGACAATAAACTGGCCAAGAGCGTCCTGGGCTGGGAGCCGCGCGTGAGCCTGGAAGACGGCCTGTTGAGCACGATTTCGTGGATCAAAGCCCGCTCCGCCAAGTACCGCGCGGATGTGTATGTGCTGTAGGGTGTTATCCCTCTCCCCGCTATAGGGCATAAACGAAAAATCAATTATTCCAGCGGGGAGAGGTTAGGTGAGGGGAATTTTGGCGTGGGTCGCAAGACCCTCACCCCTACCCCTCTACGCTTTGCGTGCCCTGCGGGCGACCAGAAGGAGAGGGGAAATCCAAGTACCCTCATACGTATCAAGCTAAGACATTTTTGCCTCTCCCCGCTGGAGGACGAAGACGTTAAAGTGACCCAACCAGCGGGGAGAGGTGCGGTGAGGGGCTTTTTGGCGCGAATTTTACCCCTCACCTAACCTCTCCCCGCTGGAATTTGGCCAAAAAATCACCTTGTTCGCCGTGCGGGGAGAGGGATAAGAGCGTTAGCTTGATACGTATGAGGGGAAATCCAAGTTCCCTCTCCCTCTGGTCGCCCGCAGGGCACGCAAAGCGTAGAGGGGTAGGGTGAGGGCTGCCCATGCAATACGTAGCCACTGCCACCCGAATGCCATAACCCGATTCCAACCGCATCTGCTCTGTTGTAGTATCATATAGCCAAACCAACCCGCAGAGGTGCTGTTTTGAGAATCGCATACGTTTCGCTGCACTGGCCGCGGGCCAGCAGCAGCGGAGTGGGCAAGAAGATGGAGCAGCAGATGCGCGCCTGGCGCAGTGAAGGCCACGACGTGCGCCTGTTCATGCACATGCACCCCCCGGAAAACACCGAGCCGCTGGTGCAGGCGGAACGCTACCAGTACCGGCTCTCGGGCAACAAGCTGCGCACCGAGATCGAGCGCAGCCGCGCCATGAGCCGGCTGTTGAACGGCGTGCGCGCCTACCAGCCGGATATCATCTACCTGCGCTCGGCCATCTACACCTACCCGGCGCACCGCCTGGCGCAGATCGCCCCGGTGGTGATGGAATTCAACACCAACGAACTCAGCCAGCACCAGTACCTGGGCGGCGTCTACCGGCTGTACAGCCAGCTCACCCGCGGGCTGCTGATCGGGCGCTCCTGCGGGTATATCAGCATCTCCAATGAGATCGCCACCGCGCCGGAACTGGCGCGCACCGGCCGGCCTTCGGTGGTGATCGGCAACAGCTACGATGTGGAAGAAACCCCGGCCCTGCCCGCGCCAGGCAACGAGCGGCCGCGGCTGGCGTTCGTCGGCTCGCCGGGCAACGTGTGGCACGGGGTTGAGAAGCTGGCCACCCTGGCCGAGCGCTACCCCGACCTGACCATCGACGTGATTGGCTACCAGACGTTGGAGGGCATCCCCAACCCGCCGGAGAATATCGTGCTGCACGGTTACCTGACCCGCGCGGGTTACCTGCGCGTGCTGTCGCAAGCCGACGCGGCATTTGGCTCGCTGGCGCTGCACCGCATCGGCATGTTGGAAGGCTCACCGCTTAAGAGCCGCGAGGCGCTGGCCTACGGCATCCCGCTGATTCTGCCCTACTGCGACGTCGATTTTGACGATTTGGAGTATGATTGGCTTCTGAAGATTCCAAACCGCGAAGATAATGTCCTGACCCATGCCGGAGCCATTCGCGACTTCGCCTATAACATGCGCGGCCGGCGCGCCGACCGCGCGGTGGTAGCCGGGCGGGTGGGCACCGAGGGCAAGGAACGCGAGCGGCTGGCGTTTTTCCAGCGCATTCTGACTGGCCAAGACGACACAAGGAGCAAATGACCATGCGAAGACGCGCGCTGCGCATCCTGGCCTGGGTTGTTCTGACCATCTTTTTCTATCTGGTAATCCGCGATTATTACTTTGGAGCGGTGCTGATGCACAACCCGCCCTCGCTGGACTCCAAGCGCCAGCTGGTGTTCTGGGTGGGGTTGGTGTTCGTGGCGCTGGGCTGGCTGGGCGTGCTGTGGTACGCGTGGAGCGGCCGCCGCCCGGGCTGGCTGCTGGAACCGCTGCACCGGATTCACATGCGCGTGCCGCGCTTTCTGCGCGTTGGGCTCGCGGCGCTGCTGGTGCTGGTTCCTACCTACATGTTCCTGTTCAGCCCGGTGGGGAACTACAAGCTGCATTACTGGGCGCGGCTGGGCACCGTCCTCATTTTTGCCACGCTGGCGGCGGCCCTGTTCCGGCACAAGGGTTTTCGTGCTGGGCTGCTGGCGTGGGCTGCGCTGGTGATGACCGCTGGGGCGCTGTTCGCGGCCAGCGGATGGCTGAATAAAGTGACGGCCTACCCGTTCTCGCTCACCTGGTCGGAGGGCAACCGTCTGTGGGACTACTCGATGCTGTTTGGCCGCGGCCGCTATCAGATCGTGGGTGGCGATCCGGTGTTCAGCTTCATCTCGATTGGCCGCCAGTTCCTGTGGGGCATACCCTTCATCCTCGATTCCACCACCATTTTTATGGTGCGGCTGTGGGACGCGCTGCTGTGGATCATCCCTGCCGCGCTAATCGGCTGGCTGGGCGTGGCGGGGCTGCCCGCCGTGGGCGGGACGCGCCTGTGGAAGATCGGGCTGGGGGTGTGGACGTTCCTGTTCCTGGCCCAGGGGCCGATCTACGCCACGCTGCTGGTAAGCGCGCTGCTGGTGGTGCTGGCCGTGCGCGCGCGCTGGCTGCCACTGTCCATCGTGCTGGTGGCCGCGGCGGCGTATTACGCCAGCATCAGCCGCTCCACCTGGACCTATGCGCCCGGGCTGTGGGCAGGGATGCTGGCCCTGCTGGACGTGCCGTGCCCGACCTTGCGCCCGAGCGGCTGGAAGGCGCTGGCGCGGCCGGTGGTGTTGGGCATCACCGGCTATATCGGCGGGCAGATTTTGCCGGTGCTGGTCAACCGCCTGAGCGCGCCGGATGCGGCCAGCGGCAGCCTGACGCTGGTGCTCGACCCGGTGTCACAGGTGACGCGCCAGCCGCTGCTGTGGGAGCGGCTGCTGCCCAACCCGACCTACGCGCCGGGGATCCTGCTCGGCACGCTGTGGGCTGGTCTTCCGCTGCTGCTCCTGTTGGGCGTGCTGCTGGCGCGCCGGGTGTGGCGGCCCAATGGCTTGCAACTGGCCGCGGCGGGGGTGATCACCCTGGCGTTTCTGGTGGTGGGCATCATCGCCAGCACCAAGATCGGCGGCGGCAGCAACCTGCACAACCTGGACATGTTCTGGGTAACCCTGGCGCTGCTGGTGACGTGGATCGTGCGCGGGATGCTGCACCGCCCGCCGCTGGCGCTGCGCTCCGACTGGCTGCTGCCGCTGGCGGTGGCCGCGGCGCTGATTGGACCGGTGACCTACACGGTGCAGTACGGCTCGCCGCTGGGCCTGCCCCCGCGGGACATCGTCAACACCTCGGTGCAGTCGCTGCAGCGCTATATTCACACGGCGGCGCAGGAAGGCACGGTGCTGTTCATCGACCAGCGCCAGTTGCTGACCTTTGGCACCATCGATGACGTGCCGCTGGTGACCGACTACGAGAAGAAGTACCTGATGGAACAGGCCATGTCGGAAAACGAGGCCTATTTCGAAGGCTTCGCGCAGGACCTGGCGGAGCATCGCTTCAGCATGATCGTCACCGAGCCGATCCGGCTCAGCCTGGTGAGCGAAGACACGCGCAACTTTGCCCAGGAAAACAACGTGTGGGTGACGTATGTTTCCACGCCGCTGCTGGAATACTACCAGCCGATGACCACCTATGATGAGATTGGCATTCAACTGCTGGTTCCCAAAGAATGACCAATCGCGGGCTGTGTGCCATAACAATGAGATCACGAAATAGATCGAACCGCGAAGAACGCGAAGCAAGTAGCTTAAGTCCCGTTCCCCAAAGAGGCGTGCGTTACAGCGTGGGATCCCGGATATTAAAAAAATGTTAAAAAGCTCTATTCGTGTCATTCGTGCGTTATTCGGCTCTTATTCGTGATTAAGTTTTTTAGAAATACCAAACAAAACAGGGAGGGCAGGGGATGCTGCGAAGGTCGAGGGTCGTGTTGATCGCGTTTCTGGCGCTGCTGGTCGTGGAAGGCCTGGCGGCGCTGGCGCGTTTGGCCAGCATCCCCGCCGACCCGAAAAACAGCGTCCTGCTGGGCTATTCGCTCAGCCGCCTGGTGTTGATGGCGATCGCCCTCGGCGCGGCCGGAGCGGCGGGCGCGCTGGCGCTCGCGCTGTGGCGCAGCTCGCGCCTTGCTGCGAAAACCGCCAGCTGGCTGGAAGGCCGCGCGGCGCGCTGGCTGGTTCCGGCTGCGCTGGGGTTGGGCGCGGCCGCGTGCTGGCTGACGCTGGTGCTGCTGCGCGCCGACCTGGAGCGCAATTTTTCCAATTACCAGCGCCTGCAGCCGCTGCTGCTGCTGGGATTCCTCACCGGGGTGCAGGGCTTGCTCTTGCTGGCGGTGTGGCGCTACGGTCTGCGCCGCCCACCGGCCCAGCCCGGTGACGCCGGCGCGGCGCGCGCCGCCCTGGTGATCTACGCCGGGTTCGCGGCGCTGTTCGCGCTGGCCGCGCTGACCGGCTTTGGCGTCACCCCCGACCTATACGCCTGGGGGCCGCCGGGCGTGCCGCTGCTGGCCTGGCAGGTGGCGCTGGCGCTGCTGCTGGGCTGCTGGGTGCTGCTGCTCTTCCCCTGGGCGCGACCGGACACCGCGCGCGCGCCGCGCTGGCTGGATCTGGCCCTGTTCGCGGCGCTGTGGGCGCTGGCGGCCGGGTTGTGGCTCAGCCAGCCGCTGCAGCCCAGTTTTTTTAACCCGCCAATGCGCGCGCCCAACGCCGAGTACTATCCTTATTCTGACGCCGGCTATTACGACTTCATCGCCGAGGGGTTGATTTCCGGCAGCGGCTTTTTGGGCGGCAGCGGCGTCACCCGGCCGCTGTACATCCTGTTCCTCGGGCTGCTGCATCTGATCGGCGGGCACAGCTACGCCAGCGTGGTGACGCTGCAAACCCTGGTGCTGGCCGCCTTCCCGCCGGTGATGTACCTGCTGGGGCGCGCTTTTCACAGCCGCGCCGCCGGGCTGGCAGTGGCGCTGCTGGCTATCCTGCGCGAACTGAACACCTACGCCGCCACGCCGCTGACCGAGGTGTCGCATGCCAAGATGCTGCTCTCTGACCTGCCTGCCGCGCTGGGGATGGTGCTGCTGGTGTTGGCGTGCGTGCGCTGGCTGCAGCAGCCCGGCCGGCGCTGGATGCCGGTGGTGGTGGGCGGCACAGCCGGGCTGCTGGCGCTGCTGCGCGCGCAGTCGCTGCTGGTGATGCCGTTTGTGTTCCTGGTGGCGCTGTTCATCTACCGCGGACGCTTCTGGCGGCTGGTGGAAGCCGGGGTACTGGTGGCGCTGGGCGCGGCCGTGGCGCTGACGCCGTGGATGAGCCGCAACGCCGCCAACGGCAACGGCTTTTCGATCGACCAGCCGGGCAATCAGGTGATCATCTTCGCCCAGCGTTACAGCTTTGAGATCCAGCGCTGGCCGCCGCGCGAAGCGGACGAGAGCGAAGCCGCTTACAGCCAGCGCATGCTGGGTATCGCGCGCGATTTCGCCGCGCAGCACCCCGGCTACGTGGCCAAGTTCATCGGCGCGCATTTTCTCAACAACATGATCGACATTGCCGCAGTGCTGCCGGTGCGGGTTGGCTTTGACGATTACCGCGACAACTGGACGGTGAGCAGCCTGTTCTGGAAGGAGATACTGCCCGCGCTGGGCGTGGCCGGGAGCGCGCTGCTGCTGCTCAACCTGGGCTTGATTGCGCTGGGCATGGGCGCCCTGTGGGCGCGCTGGCGCTGGCTGGGGCTGCTGCCGCTGGTGGTAGCGCTGGCCTACAGCTTGAGCAACGCCGTGGCGCGTAACAGCGGCTGGCGCTATATCCTGCCCGTGGATTGGGCCGGCTACCTGTACTTCGTGATCGGCGCGTTGACGCTGTTCCTCTGGGTCGCTGGGACGTTTGGGGCATTGGGGATTCCCGGTGTAGATGATCGTTCTTCAACAGTTGCCAGTTCACCGCGAAGTCGCGAAGAACGCGAAGAGAACGCGAAGGAGAATAATAAAAGAAACTTCGCGTTTCCTTCGCGTTACCTTCGCGCTCTTCGTGGTGAAGCATTTTCCAACATCTTCCCCTGGCGGCGTGTGGTTGGGCTGCTGCTGCTGTTCCTGCTGGCGGGGGCGAGCATTCCGCTGGCTGAGCGCGCTTTCCCGGTGCGCTACCCGGCCGCGGATCGCGCGCAGCTTACCGGTCGCATTCTGGCCAGCCACGCGGTGCGCGAGAGCGGCGCCGACTTGGGGGCGCTGGGCGAATTTCTGGCCTCTGACGATGCGGTGGTGATGTACGGGCGCGCGCTGTATCCACGCTTCTATTATTCCGGGCAGGGCGAGTTGGGCAACGGCTGGCCGGCCTACGCCATCCGCGAGGGGTCGCGGCTGTCGTTCCTGATGGTCAAGGGCGACGGGATGGACCAGGTGCTGCTGCGGCTGGAAGAGCCGCCCAAACGCTTCCCCAACGCGGCCGACGCTCTGGTGGTGGGCTGCGCCGATTCGGAGGGCTACGTGCAGGCGCTGGCCGCGCTGCTGCCCGGCAAAACCGACCGGGTCTATTTCCGCGATATTCACGGGCCGTTCCAGTGCCCGCTGCCGTGAGGATGACTCGATGACCCAGCCGGCCTTCCAACCCACCCCCGACGACCGCGTATGCGTGATCATTCCCATGTACCGCGTCGCGGCGCACATCCAGGGCGTGATCCGCGGGCTGCCGGACTGGGTCTGGCGCGTGGTGGTGGTGGACGACGCTAGCCCGGACGACAGCGCCGCGCTGGCGCTGGCGGTGGGCGACCCGCGCGTGGTGCTGGTGCGCAATCCGCGCAACCTGGGCGTGGGCGGGGCGGTGCTGGCCGGGTTCAACGCCGCGCTGGCCATGGGCGCGGCGTTGATGGTCAAGATGGACGGCGACGGGCAGATGCGCCCGGAGTACCTGGAGCGCATGGTCGCGCCGATCCTGGCCGGGCGCGCCAATTATGTGAAAGGCAATCGCTTTTACCACACCCACAACATCGCCCAGATGCCGCCCATGCGCCGCGCCGGCAACATGGCGCTGTCGTTTATGACCAAGATGGCCAGCGGCTACTGGAACGTGTTCGACCCGACCAACGGCTATCTCGCCATCGACGCGCAGGTGTTTCAGGAACTGGACCAGGAGCGCATCCACCCGCGCTATTTCTTCGAGAGCAGCATGCTGGTGGAGCTCAACCTGGCGCGCGCGGTGGTGACGGAGGTGACCATGCCGGCGCATTACGCCGGCGAGAAAAGTTCGCTCTCGCTGGGGCGCGTGCTGCTCGAATTCCCCGGGCTGCTGGTGCGCGGATTTCTGCGGCGCATCTGGTTCCAGTATTTCGTGCTCGATTTTTCGGTCGGCTCGCTGCTGATGGTGCTGGGCGCGCTGATGACCCTGTTTGGCGCGGTGTGGGGCGGCATTTGGTGGCGCAACTCGATCCTGACCGGCCGCACTGCCTCCACCGGCACGGTGATGCTGGCCGCGCTGCCGCTGATTTTGGGCTTTGAACTGCTGCTGCAGGCGCTGATCTTTGACGTGCAGAACACCCCGCGCCACATGGTGGAGCGCGTCCCGCGCCGCGCACAGGTTGAGGAAGCGAAGGAAATGGAGCGCGCCAATGACTGATTTCGTACAGCTCTCGCGCGAGCAAATCCTGGCCGCGCTGCGCGCTGAAGACGGGCAGGGCATTTCGGCGCACACGCGCGACGAAATGGCGATCCCATCCTACCTGCACACCAACCCGCTCATTCGCTGGCTGATGTGGCGGCGCTACCGCGTGGTGGCGCGGATGGTCGCGGGCGGCAGCCACGCCGCGGTGCTCGAGTTTGGCTGCGGGATCGGGCTGTTCCTGCCCACACTGGCGCGCATGGCGCCCAGCGTGTACGCGGTGGACCTGTTCCCGCAGTTTGCCCGCCAGTTGGCGCGCGAACTGGCCCTGCCGGTGACCTTCGTGGATCAGGTCGACGACGTGCCCGATGGCAGCCTGGATGTGATCGTGGCCGCCGACGTGCTCGAGCATATCGAGGACGTGGAGAGCTACATGCGCCTGTTCCGCCGCAAGCTGGCCGCGCGCGGCCGGCTGATCGTCTCCGGGCCGACCGAAAACGTGCTGTACAAGATCGGGCGGGTGGCGGCCGGGTTTGCCGGCAAGGGCGACTACCACGTGACTAATATCAACCGGCTGGTAGGGCGCATCCAGGCCAGCGGCTTTCGCGCCCGGCGCGAGCGCAGCCTGCCGCTGCCGTTCCCGCTGCAGTTGTTCCGTATTATTGAATTCGAGGCCGAGGAGTAGACCATGTTCAATCCCAGCTACCTGATCCCGCGCCTGGCGCGCCATTTCATGCCATCGGGGGCCACGCGCTTCTTGCTGCGCCGCGGCTGGATGATCCGCCCCGGGCTGGAGACGCGCGACCCCGACGCGGCCGCGCGGCGCTACGCGGACGCGCTGGCCGAGGAAGGGATCGGGCTGGAGGGCAAGCGCGTGCTGGTGTTTGGCTATGGCGGCGCGTTCGCGGTGGGCTGCGCGCTGCTGGAACTGGGCGCGGCGCACGTGACCCTGTGCGAAAAAGACGCCCCCACGGACGACCGCCGCAACCTCGAGCTGCTGCCGCGCTACCCGCACTATCTGCGCGCGGCGGGCGAGCGCGTGCTGCCCAATGAGGCCATGCTCTCGCTCCAGCAGGGCGACATTCGCCAGCTCGCGGCGCAAAAAGCCATCCAGCCGGTGGACGTGGTGCTGAGCAACTCGGTCTACGAGCATTTGGACGACGTGGAAGGCATCACCGCGGCGCTGGCCGCGCTCACCCGGCCGGATGGGGTGCAGTTGCACTACGTGGATCTGCGCGACCACTTCTTCCGCTACCCGTTCCAGATGTTGTTTTACAGCAAGCCGGTGTGGTACGGCTGGCTCAACCCGGGCAGCAACCACAACCGCTACCGTTTTCCTGACTACGCGCGCGTGTTCGACCGCTACTTCAGGCGCGCCGAGATCAGCGTGCTGGGACGCGAGGTGGAAGCCTTCCTCGCGGCGCGGGCGCGCATCCGGCCCGAGTTCCTGAGCGGCGACGAGCAGGTAGACGCCATCACGCTGATCAAAGTGCTGGCGCGGGAGCCGCGCGCGTGAACGCGGGTGGCCCACTGCCGCTGTTGAGCTTCGTTGCCTGGATCGCCCTGTGGGTGATAGGCGGCTGGTGGATCGCGCGCCGCGTGTTCACCCTGGCGCGGGGCGAGGAAGCGCTGGTGGGCATCAGCGTTGGACTGGTGCTGGAAACCCTGGCGGCCAACCTGCTGGGGCAGATTCTGCCCACCACGGCCGCCTTCTGGCTGGCGGGCGCGCTGGTGTTCGCCGCCGGGCTGGCCGCCAACCTGGGCCGGCCGTTGAAGGAATGGCTGGCCGTCCGGGTGGAACCGGGTAAATGGCTGGCGCTGGCGCTGCTGATCGGCGTGTTTTATTTCATCGGGCGCGGGTTGGCCATTTTTGACGATTTCGCGCACCTGCCCACGGTGTCGATGATGGCGGCCGGCGACCTGCCGCCGCACTTCCCGCTCGACCCGGCGGTGCGCTACGACTATCACTACTTCCTGCTGCTGGTCGCGGCGCAGATCACGCGCATCGCCGGTTTTCTGCCGTGGAAAGCGCTCGACCTGGCGCGCGCGGTGTCCTTCTCGCTGGCGCTGATGCTGACCTACGTGTGGGTGGCGCGGCTGGCGCAGAGCCGGCTGGCCGGGCTGCTGGGCGCGCTCGTCGCGGCTTTCGCCTCGGGCACGCGCTGGCTGCTGTTATTTCTGCCGCCCGGGCTGCTGCAGCGCGTCTCCGACCGGCTGACGCTGATCGGCAGCGGGGTGCAGAGCGGGCCGCAACTGACCCACGCGCTGACCAACGTGTGGATGATGGAAGGCGGCGGGCCGCAGCCGTTCCTGTTCGCCTTCGCCAACGGGCTGCAAAGCCCGGGGGTGATCTCACTGCTCGGCCCGAATGGGATGGCGGGGCGCGTGCTGCTGCTGACCCTGCTGCTGACATTCAACCGCTGGCGCAGCCGCTGGGCGATTGTGGTGTCGATGCTGCTGGTCTCGGCCAACGGGCTGCTGACCGAAACCGCGGTGCTGCTCACCGCCGCTGCCTGGGGCCTGGTGACGCTGGGCTATCTGCTCGGCCGGCCGGGCAAGGGCTGGAGCAAGCTCAAGGGCGGGCTGCCGCGCAGCCTGTGGGGCTGGCTGGTGGTGGCCGCCGGCGGCACCGTCATTGGTTTTTTGCAGGGCGGGGCGCTGCACGGCATGCTGCGGCTGAAGGCCAGTGAGATGCTGCTGGGCGAAGAGCTGGCCTCATACCAGACGGTCAATTTCCACCTGGTATGGCCGCCGGAGATCGTCTCGGCGCACCTGGGGAGCATGTCGCTGGCCGACCCGTACCAGGCGCTGGCGGCGCTGGCCGAACTGGGGCCGCTGCTGATTGCGCTGCCGTGGGTGGCGGTGTGGGGCTGGCGCGCCTTCCGCGCCGGGCGCTGGTTCGAGGCAGTGACGATCTTCAGCGGGTTGATCAGCCTGCCGCTGCTGCTGATGCAGTTCAGCGGGTCGACCGGGGTGCGCAACACCGGCCGTCTGTACACCTTCCTGGGGACCACCGAACTGTTCGCGGTTGCGGCGGTTTGGCGCTGGGCTGCGCGGCGCAGGCAGTGGGCGCGCTTTGGCGCGCTGGGGCTGGCCTTCGTGGCGATGGTCAGCGGGCTGGCTATGTTCAGCGTGCAACTGGTGGCGGCCGGCCGCCCGGTGACCACCTACTTCATCCAGCCGCCGGACGTGCGCGCCATGGAAGATTATTGGGACAGGCTGGAGCCGGACGCCATGGTGTTCGACCCCACTCCCTCGCGCGGCCCGACCGTGTTCGGGCGCGGCCAGGACGCGGGCACGAGCTGGTACGCGTCCAAAGAGGGCTGGCTGGCGCTGGCCGCCAAACCCGACCTGCGCAAGATGGCCGCTGCCGGGTTCGACTACCTGTATTACGACGAAGTGTACGTCGACGAGCTGCCGTTCCGCGACCGCGCCCCGCTCGACGACCCGTGCGGCGTGCTGGTGCAGGAATACACCGGCCCGCTGGGGCAGTATCGCAGGTTGGTGGATCTTCGGGGGTGTGAGTGAACTCAATAAAAACTCCTCGTTCCCACGGCCAAAGGCTCGTGGGAACGAGGGAAAATGGTCTCATCCGTAAACCGCGGATGTGGGCGACATCGCGCCCCGAAGGGGTAAACTCAACGTTCTTCTAATCTTCTAATAATGGAGATCTGATGGGAACTTCTATTGTAAAAGTCGGGGATCTTTTTCAGATAACATTGTCCGATAACAGAAAAGCGATTGGGCATTATGTGTATTGGGATGACAAGAATGGGCCATTTATTCAAGTTTTTAATTATTTTTTCGACAAAGAAGAAGTGATAATAGAAAAGGCTATAGAATCTTCTTATATGTTTCCGCCAGTTATATCCGGCCTGAGAGCTGCTGTAAGAAATGGTCTATGGCCTGTAATTGGTAGAAAGCCTGTAATCAATTTTTCTTATCCAAATTTCATCAGTTCACACTGGAATGACAAAACAGGAGAGGTGATAAATTGGTTCTTGTATAATGGGACAGAATTTATTAGATTAGGCTCAGTTTTACCTGAAGACTATAAAAATTTTGAGTATCTGGTCGTATGGAGTCCTTTCGATGTGATATATCGTATTGAAACTGGGAATATTCCATTCCCCTATGGAGATATGATTAAAAATAATCGATTTACCCCGATCATCCAAAGGCCAAAGTGAGTAGGTTGGGTAGCTCGCAGAGCACCCTGCGGGTGAGCCCAAGTAGTCTCTACCATAAACCGTGTAGATGGGCGAAACCCAACGCTCTTCCAGATAACCATGAAAAGCGTTGGGTTTCGTAAAAAACGCTCAACCCAACCTACGTACTGTGGGAACCAGAAGGTAATTCACAGCAGGAATGAGATATGTCAGACTTCATATGCCCTATCTGCGGTTATCCCAATTTAGATGAACCTCCTCACGATGAAACAGGAGCACCTAGTTTCGATATTTGCCCTTGTTGTGGCGGTGAATTCGGGTACAACGATGCAACTCCAGAGGCTGAAGAGGTTTACAGAAGAAACTGGATCCAAAACGGTGCACAATGGTTCACTCCAAACCGAAAACCAACGGATTGGAATCTGCGAAACCAGCTTCTAAATGCTGGCGTTAATTTGGATAAGTATTGCTCTTCGAGCTAACCATTAATATCATTGTTTCGCGAAAAACGCTCAACCCAACCTACGGACTAATAAGCCATGCCCTGGAGCATCACACACGGCCGCGGAGCGGCTGCAGAGGGTTCCCACGGGGACCGTGGGAACCAGTAGATAGTAGGAGGCATGCAATATGCTTAAAACGAATATGATTATTATTTTGAGAGTATTGCTCCCTCTTGTTTGGAATGTTTCTATGGTTCTCTATTTGATTTACGAAATACGAAAGAGGAAATTAACTCCCTTGAAGTTTTCGGTTGTGTTCTGTCTAAGCTCAGGTATTACCACCTCGATGATTTTGTTGGTTGCCGCCTCTGCAAAATACGGTTTTGGCTTACCTGTAATCGGAATTGTTCTTCTCGTTTTTGGAATTCATGCAATTGTTGCTTTGCCGATCGTATACTATTTTTCAAAATCTTTTTTGATGAAGAAGTTACTTGAATTAAATTCGAAACTTAATCGAAACGGATGACAGCACTCTATTTTGCTCGTCCCCACGGTCGCCCTTAAGAAACCACGTGCAAGGCGCTCCTGCGCCGTCATAGCTTGGAGATCCACATACGGCCGCGGAGCGGCGGCAGAGGCTTCCCACGGAGACCGTGGGAACCAGTAGAAAACCCAATCCCCTTGACCCATACCCGGGACGGTCTTATAATTCCAATGTTCAATGACTGAACATTGGAAAAGCCTGAATGA
>CALDSL010000501.1 GCA_937920255.1 uncultured Anaerolineaceae bacterium
CCGACAGGTCAATGCCGCCGCCGATCATCACAAACGACAGACCGACCGCCGCGATGATGAAGTATGTGTTCTGCATAATAATATTGGTCAGGTTTCGCACCGTCAGAAAATATGGACTGGTCAACGAAAAGAACACCATCAGCGCCAGGAGGATCAGAATGATGGCGTACTTTTTCAGGAAGCTGAAGTTCATTTTTGACATTTCTCCCTCATGCAAGTTCGCGATGCCCGGATGCCAGCTCCAACACGTGGCGTTGGTCGAAACGTTCTTTGGGTACTTCGCCCATCAATTTGCCTTCCGAAAGGACGATCAGCCGGTCCGACATGCCCAGCAGTTCTTCCATCTCGGATGAGATCATGATGATCGCCTTTCCCTGGTTGACGAGATCGACCATCAGGTGATAAATCTCTTGTTTGGCCCCAACGTCGATGCCACGGGTGGGTTCATCAAAAATCAGGATGTTGGTGTCCGCGGCCAGCGTTTTGGCGAGCACCACCTTCTGCTGGTTGCCGCCCGACAGGTTCTGCACGCGCTGCTGAAGCGATGGCGCGCGAATACTCAGCTTCTCCGCATAGTACCGCACGATCCGGTCGAGTTGCTTGGAATTCACAATGCTCCAACGCGATAATTTATTGAACACGGAGAGGGAAATATTGAAACGGATATCCGAGCGGATCAGGCAACCCAAATGTTTGCGATCCTCGGGGATCAGCCCAATGCCGTGTTGGATGGATTGGTCCGGCGAGCTGATCTCCACTTTTTTGCCATAAACCCAAACCTCGCCGCTATCCTTTTGGGCAAGGCCATAGAGCATCGTGGCCATTTCTGTGCGGCCAGAGCCAACCAACCCGGCAACGCCCAAGATTTCACCGCGGCGAACGCTAAACGAAATATCGCGGTCGCCAATACCGGATAGATTCCTGACCTCCAGCACAACTTCCCCGAGGCTGGCCGTGCGCCGCGGGTAAAATTCTCGTAACTCACGCCCAACTTCCAGGCTGATTAATGCCCGGCGGTCTGTCTGGCTGGTTTGCAGGGTCGCCACAAAACATCCGTCGCGCATGACCGTCACCCGGTCCGAGATGCGGAATAATTCTTCGATGCGGTGGGAAATATAAATAATCGTCACGCCGTCTTGCTTCAGCTTGGCGATGATGCGGAACATGGTTTCCACTTCAGAGGCCGAAAGAGGGGCGCTGGGCTCATCCATTATCAGAATCCGCGCGTTGCGCGAGATCGCCTTGGCAATTTCCACCAGTTGTTTTTTGGCCGGGCTGAGCGTTCGCACGGGAGCAGATGGATCGATATCCACCAGCATTTCCTGAAAAATCTTGCGCGTTTGTTCTTTGATGGCCTTGTAGTCTGTCAACAGGCCATCCCTCGTTCCCAAAAACACGTTCTGCGCCACCGATAACGGCTCCACCAGGCTGAATTCCTGGTAGATGACCGCGACGCCCAGATCCCTGGATTGGGCGGGCGTCATGCGCGCGTAACGCTGGTTGTCGATCTGAACTGTGCCGCTGTCCGGCTCAATCGCCCCCGAAATGATCTTGATCAGCGTGGATTTCCCAGCGCCGTTTTCTCCAAGAAGGGCATGGATCTCGCCCTTTTCGAAGTCAATTGAGAAATTATTCAGTGCCACCACGCCCGGGTATATTTTTGTGACATTTCTCAGCGATAAAATGGGATCCGGCATGTGCCAGCCTCCGAACGACGATTTGGATGGAGAGGGGCTGGGAAACCCGATTCGGTTAACATCCCAGCCCCCTCCGATCTACGGCAGTATTGGTTTCACCCTGGATGGAAGCTGTTAGCAGTGGTGTTCCAGGTCGCTCCGGTTCGGTCTTTACTATCCCGGAGGAGGACCCAATTTCACGTCCACCGGCGTCGCAGACGGAATGGTAAAGACTTCCGTGTCTTCGATGGCGGTCGACATCAGCTTGCCATCAATCAGAGTGACAATATCGAGCGGATCGTAAATGATCTTAGTGACGTTCCCGGCGAGCATGTTCTTCACCACTTCGATCGTGCGAGCATGCAGGTCGCCGCCGAAGCGGATGGTTCCGCGGAAGACAGTCTTATTGGTGGCCGAATCGAGCACGGCTGGCCCTTCTGCGCCGATCATGCCGACCCCGAATACGGCGATTTTGTCCAGGTCCTCAATTGCGCTCACGCCCGCGCCCTTGGCGAACTCATCCAGCATGGCCTTCGAAGCGCCCATGCCGCCGTCGCCGGCATACGCCAGAACCAGTTTCACATTCGGATTGGTGGTCAGAACGTTCTGCATGGCGGTCTGACTGGCCTGGAACATCTCGGCTTCGGCCACCTGAACCACATTCACCTTGGGGGAATAGGCCGGGTTGTCGATTTTTCCAGCGTCGCCGACAACTTTCCCTGTCGCATCGATCAACTCGCCCTTGGCATTCTTCATGAAAGGCTCAGAGATCATCTTCAGGCCGTTCGAGCGGTCGACGGCTTCCTGGTTCAGCGAGGACACCAGAATGGCGGTTTCGATCGAACCATCCGCCGCGTCCGGGTAGGTTTTATCGAGCCATTGTTTGGCCATATAGGCTTCGTAATAGCCGGAGAGGTACTGGTTCATCATCATCACGCTGTCGTATGCGTCCGGGTTTCCGGGATCCCCGCCAGCGGTCAGCACCAGAACCCCCGCCTCACGCGCCGCGACCATCTTGGGAACCAGGCTGGTGGCCTCAACCGGCATAATGAACATCAATTTCGGCTTCATGGCGGTAAAGTTCTCCACCTGGGTAGCCTGGTTATTCGGGTTGCCGTCCGCGCTGACCACCTGAACATCATAATCCGCGCCAAAGTTTTGGGTGAAGGTGTCCTTGAAGCCGAGCATGAGTGGGTTATCCAGCGCAGGCAGGCAAAGCGCGATCAGGGGCTTGCCGGCTGCTGCCGCAGGCGCAGGCACATCCGTCGCGGCCGGCGCGACTTGCGCGGCCGGCTCCGCTGGCGCAGCTGGCGCGGCCGGCGCGGCAGTTGGCGCCGCGCAGCCTGCAAATGAAGTCATCAGGATTGCCAAAATGACAAACAACACGACTCTTTTCATCTTCTGCTCCTTGTGAATATGCGTGAAGAAATACGCCTGTAGAAAATGCTCTTAGACTGCTGTGATAGGCAAGGTATTAGGCTGGCTAACAGAAATTGGACTTCACATCATCAGTATAATAATTGTTTCGCCTGTTGTCAACTACTTTCGCACCATGAAACTACAACAGGACATTTGTAATCATTCGCCATCATTTTCGGGCACGAAGGAGATCAAAAAACGGCCGCCTGGCGGCGGCCGCTTCCAACGCAAACCGAATATTCAATCTACTTCTTCGATCTCGGCCAGGTCTTCGACCACCGGCTGAGGGAGCGTAGCCAGTTGCAATTCCCGGCTGATTCCTTCGCATGCGGCGATGATATCCGGCCCCATGGCCACCATGCGCTCGCGCGTCAGGCGGTAGGCGGGACCGGCAATGGCGATCGAAGCCACCGGACGGCGGTCGGCATCAAAGATCGGAGCGGAAACCGCGTTGATCCCTTCCTCCAGCTCCTGTTCCGACAACGCAAAGCCATCTTTTTGGGCGACCTTGAGATCCTCCCAAACTTCACTGGCGCTGCAGGGGGTGTATTGGGTGAACCTCGTAATCCCGCGGTCGAGGATCGCCTGCACTTTCTCCGCGGGCAAAAACGCCAGTATCGATTTTCCAGAGGCGGTACAGGCAGCCGGAAGACGCTGCCCTTTGGCCGCGGCCAGCTTCACTCGCTGCGGGCTTTCAACCACTTCCGTAAAAACGACATCACTGTCGTCCAGCACGCTCAGGTCAATCGTTTCGCGGTGCAGCTCGCAAAGATGGCGCATAAACGGTAACGCGATCCGGGAAAGGTCGTTGTGCTCCAGGGTCAGGTAAGCCATTTGCAGCAGGCGGATGCCTGGACGGTACATGCTTGTCAGCGGGTCACGCTGAACAAAGCGCATTCGTTCCAGAGTCGCCAGCAAGCGGTGGACGGTGCTTTTGTGCAGTCCAACCATTTCGGAGATCTGGGTCATGCTCAATTCTGGCGTCTGCATGGAGAAACACAGCAGGATATTCAAAGCCCGTTCGACAGCACGGATGGATTCATTCACAGTTTTTTCCTCGCTAGCTGGATAATGGCATTATAAAACCGGGTTCCAGATATATTATACCAGCGCCGCGCGAGTTGCAACCGTCAGGTCAAACCGGCATTCAGAAGCGATCCAATCGGCGTTGCGTTTCTGATCCTCAGGTTTGCTTACTGCTAGGCGATCAACCGGGCAGCGAGCTGTTGGCGATAGCAATCCAGATCGATCCCGACACGAGCTACACCGCTGTCCATGGCGGCTTTCGCCACCGCGGGAGCTTCCCACAGGCACACCCGCCGGTCCAACGGCTTGGGGACGATGTAATCCGGGCCAAATTCCAGGTGATCCACCCCATAGGCGGCCAGGACTTCCGCCGGCACGGGCTCTTTGGCCAGCGCAGCCAGCGCTTCGGCGGCCGCCCGCTTCATCGGCTCGTTGATGGCCCGGGCGCGTACATCCAGCGCCCCACGGAAGATAAAGGGGAAACCTAAAACGTTGTTGATCTGGTTGGGGTAGTCCGAGCGGCCGGTGGCCACGATCGCATCCGGGCGGCAGGAGCGCGCCAGTTCGTACTTGATCTCCGGATCGGGGTTGGCCATGGCGAAGATAATGGGCTGTTCGCGCATGGAACAAAGCATGTCCTGCGAAACGATATCGGCCACCGACAGGCCGATGAACACATCCGCGCCGCGGATCACCTCTGCCAGGGTGGCAGGGTGATCGCCCTTGGCGTAGGCAAGCTTCTCGGGGAACATCTCATCGCAGCGTCCCTCGTACACCAGTCCTGCCGCATCCGTCAGCCAGATGTTTTCGCACGGCACGCCGATATTGCGCAACTGGTTGGCGCAGGCGATCCCGGCTGCCCCCGCGCCGGAGAAGACCACTTTGATGCCGTCCACCTTGCGGTTGGTGATTTCCAGGGCATTGATCAGCGCGGCGGAGAGGATGATGGCCGTGCCGTGCTGGTCGTCGTGAAAGACGGGAATATCCAGCCGGCGCTGCAGTTCGCGTTCGATGTAGAAGCACTCGGGTGAGCGAATATCTTCGAGGTTGATCCCGCCAAAGGTGGGCGCAATTGCCTCCACCACCTGGACGATAATATCTGGGTCGAGGCTGTTGATTTCGATATCAAACACGTCGATGTCCGCAAACTTCTTAAACAGCACCCCCTTGCCTTCCATGACGGGTTTGGAAGCCAGCGCGCCGCGGTTGCCGAGGCCGAGGATGGCGGTGCCGTTGGAGACTACGGCCACCAGGTTGCCCTTGTCGGTGTATTCATACGCGCAGTTACTGTCTTTCTCGATCTCCAGCACGGGGATGGCCACGCCGGGGGTGTAGGCCAGGGAGAGATCGCGCTGGTTTTCGAGCGGTTTCGAGGGCACGACAGAGATTTTGCCGGGTTTTCCGCCCAGGCAATGATAGGCTAATGCATCTTGATCGGTGAGGTTCATGTTTGGGTTTCTTCTTCTTCGATAAAATCAATCGCGTCAGCGGGGCAATTGCGCTGGCAGGTTCCACATTCCACGCAGATGGTCACGTCAATGTGGCTTTGGGTCTCACCCTCGGTGATCGCATCGCTTTCGCAGCCCACCACGCAGGCGCCGCACAAAATACAGTTTTCGTTCACCACATAAGGCATCGTTCCCTTTTCCTTTCCCGGAAAACGTGTTACCCCATATAAATACGCTGTGGGTCGATCACTTCGCGGATCAGGCGCAATTGCTCCGGATCGGGCGGCTCGGTCAAGGGGACCGCTTCCGGGATCACCGGTGTGAACCCCATATTGTCCAGCACATCTTCGAGGGTTATGCCAGGATGAATGGACAACAGCCGCATCCGCTTCGATACCCCATCAAAATCGAAAATAGCTTTATCGGTGATCACCCGGCTGGGGCCTCCCAGCAGGCCGGCCTGGGCGCGTTCGTCCCCGCCGCCCATGTACCCCGGGCTGGTGATAAACGAAATGGTTTTGTTCAGCTTGCGTGCCTCATGGCGCATGATGATGATCGTCCGTTTGGCGCATGAGGCGATGTCATTGGCTCCGCCGCTGCCGATCATATGACGGAACTGACCTTGGGGGTCGCCCAACAGCGTCGTATTCAAATTACCATACTGGTCCACTTCCAGGCCGCCCAGAAAACCGACATCCACCCGGCCCTTGTGTAAAACAGCGCCCAAAATATCCACAAAACTGCTCAACACATTGGCGCGATACCACACGCGTGGGTCTGCCAGACCCACGCCGGTATGGATCGGCTCGGGGTTGATCACGCCCAACTCGAACAGGATCGTCATATTGGGAGCGCAGGTTTTTTTCGCAAGGAAAGAAGCAACGACCGGCAGGCCTAACCCAACCGCAACCACCTGCCCATCTTCAAGCTCGCGGGCGCCGGCCACGGCCATCAATTCGGAAGGAGTGTATTCGAGCGGCATAGCGATTCCTCCTCAATAGCCCAATACCGGGTCGGCTCGCAGTTGTTCCAACCGCGCAACCCCGCCAACTTTATCCAGGTATCCCTGATGGTCTTTGACGCCGTAAACAAATTCCTGCAGGTAGGCTTGAAAGCTCGCCGGTGTTTTGGCGGCTTCCACGTAGCAGCGGATCTGCACATCGTCGTAATCATATGCGCCATAAACTGAGGTGGGGTGCGCGCCGAAGGGCAGTTCGACCACGTGCGAAACCAGCAGCCCGGGGATGATGGTCTGCTCGGCGTGCTTGCGGATCTCGTCACCCGAAAGGATGCGCTCGGTAATGACGATGGTACGTTTGGCGGCGCGAGCCTGCTCAGGATTGTCCCATTTTGGGCCGAAAATCCAGGCGTTGCCGTCTTCATCGGCTGCCTGTACCTGCACCACGGCCACATCGGGCTGCAGCGGTTTCAGCGCCAGCCAGTTTTCTCCGGTGAATGGATCGGTCACTTCGGCCACGTCTTCCGCCGTCCGCGCTCGAATCTGGCGCAGCAGATCCGAGCCGCGCAGGGAGCGGATGGGGATGAACGGCAGCCCCAGCGATCCGGCCAGATAACGGAAAGCAATCGACAGGCTGCTGTATTCTTCAGCGCACAGGCTCCCGTTCTCGATGCCGCGATTAATATTGGCCAGCCGCCCGAAACGATCGAGTGAGCCGCCGCCGTAGATGAGACGCTCCACCACGCCGGCGCCGGTCAGTAAATCGGCGTCCATGGCGCCCACACACTGCGAAATGGTCAACCCGCGCAGCCCCTGGCGGATCACCTCGCGGGCAAATGCCATGGTACAGCGAGTAATGGCGAACCCGGAAAGCGAGAGATGCTCGCCATCCGAGATCGAACCGACTGCCTCAGCCAGCGAGGTGACTTTGCTCATGCGAACCTCCTAATCCAGGGAAGGCCGGTGGTCGAATACGATCAGCAGCAGGTTGCAAACGCCATTTTCCACCCGGATCTCGGCCAGCTCGACCGGCAGGTCCAGCTTTTCCTCAATGCCCAGCACCATCAGGTTGGCAGGCAGGCAGGCCAGCGGCTCTACGCCGCAGGCGAGCATATGCTCTTCCACCGGGCAGTGGATGCAGCCGGCAATCTGGACGCGGATCAGGCGCTCTTCGCGGCTGAAGGAAACCTCCGCGACGATGCCCTGGCTGACCAGCACCTGGCGAACGACATCCAGGATGTGGTCGACATCGGGAGATTGAATGGCCGGCAGGACGCTTTTGCGGAAGAATTCGCGCCCGAGGGTGGTCATGCGAAAACGCGCGCCTTTGCCGCGCTCGTCATAAAAAGCCTTTTCCAACTCATAAATCAGGCTGTTGGCATACTCGAGGGGGATGGTTTTCTTGTGCATGGCTCACTCCTGGTAGTAGGGCTCGCCCCATTTTTCGGTGAAGACCAGTTCATTTCTGGAGAGGCGCGGGCGTGGGCGGTGCGGTCGGGTGGGATGACCGATGGAAAGAACGCTGACCGCTTTATATTCTTCAGGGATGCCCAGCAGCGCCTTGATGCGCTCCTCATCGCGGATATCGATGCAGGGCGCGATCACCCAGCAGGCCCCCAAACCGAGGGCAGTGACCGCCAGCAGAATGTTCTCAATCGCGGCCGAGGTGTCGTACGGGGTGTCCCACACGTCTTTTTTGCCAACCACAACCAGATTGACCGGCGCGTCGGCCATGAAGGTGGACACCTTGCCGGAAGTCAGCTTTTCGAAGGCAGCTTTTTTCTTGGTTTCGTCTTCCAGACTGGAAAAACGCTGCTGCATCCTGTTGGTGGCATATTCGGCTGTGAAGCGCCGGCCGCTGCCGCCGCCTGCCAGCGCGCCCATCTTCTTGCGCGTGGCTTCATCCTTGACGATGATAAAGCGCCAGGGCTGCGCATTTTCCCCCGACGGGGCCTGCCGCGCCGCCTCCAGGATGATGTCGAGGTCCTGGTCGGATACTGGTTCGCTGGTAAACTCGCGGATACTGCGCCGGTCGTTGATGACTTTGACCATCGCATCAACGAGGGTGTAGAGTTCTGCCATACGTGTACCTCCTTCGGTCCGGTTTCAAGAGGATATGTCGCATTTTGCGGGGCGGCTGCCAACAGCAATAGGAAAGAGAGCCGAAAAGCAACCTTTTCAGCCAGTCTCAGCCAGGTGTTTATCCAGTCTTACCTAGTGAAACATGGTATCGTTATATGATACAAGAGAAGAATAACACGGGAAAAATGCTTTGTCAATAAGGGTTAACGGGTTGGCTGGAATTCGCCAGCCAACCCGGTTCAACCATGGCTTTTTAGAAGGGGAACTGGTACTGCCACAATCCCAGCTCTTGCTGCAGGTACTTAATCTCTTTCTGCAGGTTCGGGATCGCCGGGATGCCGCGTTGCATGGTCACTTTGGCATTCTCAAATTCCTTCTCGCCCGCGGTGTAGATGCGGGTGGCGCCGGGAGCTTTGGTCGACGCGCGCAGATCGCGCAGAATCTGACCGGTGGTGTGCTTGAATTCATCCAGCGAGCAGAAGCTCTCGATGTTGATCGCCATGAAGAAATGGCCCAGGCGGAACGGCACGGGCTTGCCATCTTCGCCGATGCCCGTCAATCCGTACAGGAACGAACCGCACTGCAACGATGCCGACAGGATCTCGACCATGGTGCCCAGGCCGTAACCTTTGTATCCGGCCAGCGTCTCTCCCACCCCTCCCAACGGCAGGAAGGCCGCCCGGCCTTTGGTCAGCTCGGCCAACACCAGGCTCGGGTCGGTTATATAGTCGTTGTCCTGATTTACCACCCAGCCGGCCGGGATAGGCCTTTCTTCGCGCGCTTTCACCTCGATCTTGCCGCGCTGCGAAATCGGCGTGGAACCATCGAAGAGGAAGGGGCAGTCTTCATCCGTCGGCGCGCCAAACGCGATCGGGTTGGTGCCAAGCATGGGCTGCACGCCAAACGTAGGGGCCACGGAAGGGCGCGCGTTGGTCACGGTAAAACCTACCATGCCTTCCTTGACCGCCATCAGCGGGTAATAACCGGCGATGCCAAAATGAGTGGAATTGCGCACAGCGACCGAGCCCATGCCATACATGCGCGCCTTCTCAATCGCCATCTGCATCGCCTTCCTGGCGACCACCATGCCCATGCCGTGATGCCCGTCCAGCACGGCGGTGGTGGGACCTTCGCGCACCACTTCAATTTCGGTGACCACCTTGTGCTGGCCGGCTTTGATGCGGTCGTAATAGTATTTCAACCGCCCGATGCCGTGTGACTCGATGCCGCGAATATCCGACATGATGATCACATCGGTACAGGTTTCGGCGTCCGCTTCGGGTACACCGGCTGCCAGCAGCACGTCTTTCATGAAATTACGCAGGGTTTCCACCGGGATGTAACAGGTCGTGGCCGTTTCAATCATTGCTTCCTCCTTCTTGAAATTCCATGCTTATTCGCAGTCTGATCCCCAACAGGTCGCGTTGAGCAGCAGCTTGATTATGCCATCTGCGTGTTTTTCGTAGTGTTCAAAAGCCTGGCCGGCCTGAACAATGGGATAGCAGTGGGTGAAGAGCGGCTCAAGCGTGGCCCGGTGGGCCAAAAAGAGATCGCGCGCTGCCGGAAGATAACGGCTCCAATCTGGCGTAACGACCGCCTGCAAGCGCGCATTTTTGCGAAAGAAAATCTCATACTCGAGCGGGTATACCGGATCATCAGGGACGCCAAACGCAACCACCGTGCCATCCTTTTGCACCAGTTGAAGGCAGTCATTAATGCTGAACGGCTGGTGCCCAACCGCCTCGATGACGATCTCGGCGGATAATCCGCAGCCGGGGTCCAGGCGGGACCAGTGCGCGGATTCAATCCCGCGCATGGTATAGGTGGCCGTGGCGCCTATCGTCTCCGCGAGCGCGCAGCGCTCGGCAAGCGGGTCGATGCCGGTGATAGCGGCCGCGCCACGTTGCTGGAGCAGCCAGCAGAACATCAGGCCAATCGATCCCAGCCCCATGACGAGGACCGACCGACCGCGCACTTCCCCGAGTCGATCAACCGCGTTCAAGACCGTCGACAGGGGCTGGATCAGCGGGCAGGTGTCGTAACGGTCCAGGTGAGGCGGCAGGCTGACCGCGCGGCGCTCCTGCGCGGTGAAGAACTCGGCCAAGCCCTGATTGCCGTCCGGGATCGCCATCACCCAATCGCCCTGCTGGAAGCGCGCCGAGGTGCTGGCCACCACCTGCCCGACGCATTCATGCACTGGCGCGCCTGGCGGCATGGGAAAATGCATGGCGCGTTTACTCCCGCTGAAAAATGCGATATCGCTGCCACACAATGAAACCCAAACGGCGCGAACCAAAATTTGCCCGCCGGCCTGCAACGATAGATCAGGAACCGGGGACTGAACAAGTTGAAACGTCCGGGGCTGCACGAGCCGCATGGCATTCATTGTCATCATGGCCGTTGGGGGAAAGCATATAATTGTTGCGTCAGTCAAAATCAAGTTTCATTTAGTAGAATAGCACAAAACCAGTCTCTGTTTCAAGTACCAAACATCACCGATTCCAAAAAACCGGTCACCCTCATAATGAAACGACTAGGAAACAGAAGAAGTGGCTGTTTTACCCACCGAAAATTATTGACATAGCGTGAAACTGTTGCTATACTAAAAATGAAACTGAGTTTCATTTTACGATACTCGACTGCTCTGCAAAGCCGTTTCCTGGGAGACTACAAATGAAAAACGTTCCTTTTGTAAAAGCCGCGGATGTTGAAGGCGAGTACCGAACGCCCCCACGCGTATCGAAACTGCTGCTGGCGCCAAAATTCGGTGGAGTCGAGCACCTTTCCATGGGCATGAATATCACCGAAGTGGGCAGCATGATCCCCGACCACGTGCACGAGTCATCCGAAGAAGTACTCTTCCTGATCAGCGGCCGGGCAAAAATTGTGATTGAAGGTGTCGGGGAATGGGAAATTGAACCAGAAACAGCCTTCTATTCCCCGGTCGGGGTCAAGCACCGGGTGGAAAACATTGGCGACGAACCGTTCAAGCTCGTGTGGGTCTACTGCCCACCTCTGCCCGCGCATCGCGGGTAACAACCGATTCTGTGTATAGGAGAAGCGCAATCATGTTCGAAGCAACTCGCGAGTACGTAGCATCATTAGGACTGCCTTCGGGTGATCTGTTCGATATGCCCTCTTCGGATGCCCGTTTCCCGGATGGGGCTGCCTTCCGCATCGAAGTACCCACCGTGAACACGGCCGAAGCGGTCGAAGCCCTGCTCGAGCAGGCGACCAGGAACGGCATCGTCATCAACCGCGTGACGGAAACCTACGGCATGTTCCGCCACACCTGCCAGGAAATCAAGGAATACTGCCGGCTGTGCAACGATTACGGCTGCGAGCTGCTGCTCTCGGTGGGGCCGCGCGCCACGTATGACACCGGCGCGACCGTGCTCTCGGCGCAGGGCGTGCGCATTTCCTACCGCCTGCGCGGCATGGAACAGGTGCTGCGCGGCGTGGAAGACATCAAGCGCGGCTACGACCTGGGCTGCCGCGGTTTCCTGATCTATGATGAGGGCATGTTGTGGCTGGTCGGCAAGATGCGCCAGGACGGCGCCCTGCCCGCGGATATGATTTTCAAGACCTCGGCCCACCTCGGCCATTGCAACCCGTGCTCCTTCAAGCTGCTCGAATCGCTGGGCGCGGACAGCATCAACCCGGTGCGCGACCTGCAAATCCCGATGATCGCCGCCCTGCGCGCCGCGGTCAGCGTTCCCCTGGATGTGCACACCGATAATCCCCCCGGTTCCGGTGGTTTCATCCGCGTATACGAAGCGCCGGATATCGTGCGCGTGGCCGCGCCGGTACACTGCAAGACCGGCAACTCGGTGGTGGCGGCGCACGGCTCGCTGACCTCGGCCAGCGACGCCCGCAAGATGGCCGACCAGGCTTCGATTGTGTGCGAAATGGTGGGCAAATACTACCCGCAGCTCAAACAGTCGAACAAGCGCGCGCCCGATCTGCGTATCCCGGTTGTCTAATGGCGCGCTTTGGCGCGGCGAATCGAGAGGAGACCAACATGAGCAAGTGGCAGATTCCTCCCAGCGGCGGCCACATGGAGCGCCCCGACGGCGTGTACCTGCAAACCATGAACATGACCGAAATCAATCAGCGCCTGAAGACCAACGATCTGATCATCATCCCGGTGGGCAGTACCGAATGCCACGGCGCGGCGCAGCCCCTGGGCGAAGATACGTTTCTGGTCACGCGCATGGCCGAGCAGGTGGCGCTGGCCACCGGCTGCACCGTCGCCGAGCCAATCTGGTACGGGTCGCACCCGTATAATCACCTGGGCATGCCGGGAACGGTGGTGGTCCCTGAAGATATCTTCCTGGGGCAGTTGCGCGCGGTGATCGCCGGGTTGTGGAACATGGGTTTTCGAAAGCAAATTTTCCTGAACGGCCACGGGCAGGAAGAGGTCATCCCGCTGGCGCTGCACCAGTGGGCCAAGAAGTACCAGGTGCCCTCCGTGCTGATCTCGCTGCACTGGCCGACCGTGATCCACGACTATCTGAAGGACAAGGCGCACGGCGGCACGTTTGACACTCCCTTCCAGCACGCCTGTGAGGTGGAAGCCTCCTACTCGCTGGCGCTGTTCCCCGAGTTCATGCACATGGACCTGGCCGTGGATACCAAACCGGAAGGCTTTTTGCCGCCGGGCTACGTGGATAAAGGCGGCGAAGTCTACCACGCCCCCATTAAGGGGCACGAGCACGTCGGTTTGGGGGGCATCGAAGTGCTGGTTTACCCGGAAGGCGTGATTGGCCGCCCGACCCTGGCGGACGGGGAAAAGGCGCGCGCCGGCCTGGAAGTGCTGCTCGACTTCATGTGCAAGCTGATTGGCGACATCCTGCGCGTGTTCCCCGCCGGCGTGCTGCCCCCGACCGATAAGACCACCATGCGCGACCCGGAAGAGATCGAAGCGCTGCTCAAAGGCCCACTGAACGGCGGAAAGCATATTTACACAGTCGCATACCCGCCGTAAACCGAAAGAGGCTGAACCGGCAATGTTCAACAGCAAAATCTGACCATCATTCCTGATAGCCCCACCGTCACCAGACGCCATGCCCGGCGCGATGGTGGGCGGTGGGGCTTGACCCGCTGGAGGATCCATGAAGCTGTTACGCGTCGATATGAGTCAAAACAGGATTGACTGGCAGCCCGTACCCGAGATCTACGAGCGGCTGGGCGGCCGCGCGCTGATCGCCAGGCTGCTGCTCGAAGAAATACCACCCGCGTGCGACGCGCTGGGCCCGCATAATAAGCTGATCTTCGCCCCCGGTTTACTGGCTGGCACCGGGGTCACGACAGCAGGGCGTCTGTCGGTCGGTGGAAAGAGCCCATTGACGCGCGGCGTAAAGGAAGCCAATGCCGGCGGTACCGCCGGCGACGCGCTTGGGAAACTGGGGATCAAAGCCATCGTGGTGGAAAACCAGGCGCCCGGGAATGCCCTGTTCGTGCTGCACATCCACGGCGGGCAGGCTGAACTGCTCCCCGCGGAACACGTTCGCGGGCTGGGCACTTATGCCACATCGCAACAGTTGCAAGAACAGTACGGCGTGGACAGCACGGTGATTACCATCGGCCAGGGCGGCGAGTACCTGATGCGCGGCGCGGGTATCTGCGTGACCGGCGAGCGGGATCAGCGCAGCAACTTCGCGGCGCGCGGCGGCCTAGGCGCGGTGATGGGCAGCAAAGGATTGAAGGCCATCGTGATCGACAGGCCAACCGGCCATTCGGTGCCGCTGGCAAATACCGAGTTGTTCCGCGCCGCGTCGCGCGCCTTTGCGCAGAAATTAATCAATGATCCCAAGCTAGGCACGCAAGGCTCGCAGCACCTGTACGGAACGGCATCCATCGTGGCCGCGGTCAATGAGATGGGCTCCATGCCCACCCGCAATTTCTCAGACGGCAATTTCGATGGCGCCGCCGATCTGCGCGGCGAGCACATGCGCGAGGTGATCCTGGCGCGCGGCGGCCAGGTGGGAACGCGCTGCATGCCGGGCTGCGTGATCGCCTGCCGCAACCTGTTTGTCGACCGGAATGGTTTGCCGCTGGTGGGTACGGTACAGTATGAAACCATCGCGCTGGTCGGATCAAACCTCGGCCTGAACGACCTGGATGATGTGGCCTGGATCAACTATCTGTGCAATGACTTTGGCCTGGACACGATCGAAACCGGCGCGGCGCTGGGCGTCGCGATCGAGGCCGGGCTGGCGGAGTATGGTGACCGGCAAAGCATTATCCACCTGCTGGAACAGGTGGGACAGGGCAGCGTGGTGGGGCGCATGATCGGCAACGGCGCGGCCGCCACCGGTCTGGTAATGGGAATCCGGCGCGTGCCGGTGGCGCTGGGGCAGGCCATGCCGGGCTATGACCCGCGCTCGCTCAAGGGCAACGGCGTGACGTATGCCACATCACCACAGGGCGCCGACCATACCGCCGGAAACGCCTTTGGCGCGCGCAAAGAGGTCAACCCGCTGGGGCTGCAGGGACAGAAAGAGCTCTCGCTGAAGCTGCAAATCATCGCCGCCATGCTGGACAGCACCGGGTTATGCCTGTTCGCCCGCCCGCCGATTATCGCTGATCCGCAGTTGATGGTGGATATGGTCAACGGCATCTACGGTTGGGGCTGGACAAAGCAGGATTACGACCAGTTCAACCGCCAGGTGCTGCGCGACGAGCTGGAGTTCAACCGCTGGGCGGGCATCACCGCCGCCGACTACCGCATCCCGGAATACATGCGTGAAGAGCCGCTCGCCCCGCACGGCGCCGTGTTTGATATCCCGGACGCGGACCTGGATTCGGTTTTCGACACGCTCTGATATGGCGCCGCTCTTGCTGGACATCGAACTGTTTGGGATCTTCGCGCAGGGCAGGCAGCCGCGCCAGTCGCTCGTGCTGGAGCGGCCATTGACCGCCGGAGAGATTGCTACTCGGCTGGAACTGAGCATGGAGGCGATCGGGCTGATTGTCGTGGATGGAGTTCAAACCGAGCCGGAATACCTCATTACAAAAAACTGCCGGGTGTGTTTCTTTCCGCACATGTCGGGAGGTTGATTGTTGTGTTTGTTTTTTGCGCTACGCGCAAAAAACAAACACAACATAATCCCTTCAGCCTGAGCAGTTACAATTTATGAAAAATTCTCCGGGTTATAAATAATCGTCGCGACGCCGTGCTTCCACAAGAGGCCTTCGCCCGCGAAGGTTTTCTCGGGCGCGCCGCGCTGCGGTTGCGCGAGGATTTCCTCCGCGCAGGCGATGAGATCGTGCAGGTAGGCTTTGCCCAGCGGCGAAGGCGGGTGGCCGGGGAACAACATCTCGAATGCATCTTCCCGCGCGCGCAACTTGAGCAAGGAGTCGCGGTAGACTCGCAGCGGCAGCGAGTGCTCCAGGTACAGCCAGGCCGGGGTGGCGACGATGGAATCGCCGGCGAACAGCACTTTGTTGGCGGAATCGAGCAGGCAGACGCAGCCCGGCGTGTGGCCGGGCGCTTCGATTACCTCAAACTGGCGGCTACCCAGCTCGATGCGCTGGCCTTCCGCAAGCGGCAGGAGGTCAATGGCTTTCCAGGGAACCATGGCTTGCGCCATTGCCGCAACTGCCGGATTCTCTGGGCCGTTGGCGGCGCGCATATCGTTGCGGCGGTATTCGTCCGAGCACATCACGCGCATGATCTCCACATCGGCCGGGTGCAGCCAGGCTTCCGGAAAGCCCGGGTTACCTCCGGCATGATCGGGATGGCCGTGGGTATTGACCACAACCACCGACAGGCTGGTGATGGCGCGTACCGCTCCCAACAGGTCGCCGACGCCCATGCCGGTATCAACCAGCATGGCTTTCTCCCGGCCAGTGACCAGGTACATCAGTTCATTCGCGGCGCCCTGGATCAGCCAGATGTCCTTGGCGACAAGCCTGGATTCAAGTTTCACCGATTGGATTCCTCCACGGAAGCTCTGGTGTATTTCAGGTGACTGTCCAGGAAGCGGAACACGCGGTCGACGTTCTCGGGCGTCTCAAAGGCTATGTCGGCATGCACCGCGTCTTCCAGTATCTCCAGGATCACCCGGTCTTTTCCGGCGATGCGCTCCAGCGCCGCGGCGAAATGAATCGACTGCTGCACCGGGACGATAGGGTCCAGACGACCGTGCTGGATCAAAAAATGCGGCGCGGCGGGGGTGATGTAGGTCATCGGGCTGGCGAATTTCACCAGTTCGGGCACTTCGACGATATGCCGGCCGAGCAGATGCGACTCGGGTGAACTGGGCGTGGAGTGATCGGGGATGCCCATGCCGCTCTCGATGAGTTCCTCATCCATCTTCAGAAAGTTCTCACACGGACCGTACCAGTCCACCACGGCATCGACTGCGCTGGAGTAGTCACTCCATCCCATGCCAGGGTCTTCCAGTTCTGCTACCCCGGCGCTGGTGCCAACCAGGGCGGATAGATGCCCTCCGGCCGAGCCGCCCCAGGCGGCGATGCGCTGCGGATCAAGGTAGTAGTCGCCGGCATGCGCGCGGATGAAGCGGATGGCGGCTTTACAGTCATAAATCTGGCAGGGGAACTGCGCCTCGCTGCTCAGCCGGTAGTTGATGCACACCACAGCATACCCGCGGTCCAGCCCGTGGAGCATGGGCAGGTGCTGGACGTCACCCTTATCGCCAATTTCCCAGGCTCCGCCGTGGATCACGGCAATCACCGGGAAGGGACCGTCACCCACCGGCGGCAGGTAGATATCCAGCTTCTGGGTTGGGGATTGGGTGGCATAGGGAAGATCAGTCCATTTGCGCTGGATGTGGCTGGTGTCCATCATCGGCGGCGGGCCGGGAGGAGGCATCATTCCGGGGAAATTGGGGATATGATTCATACAGACTCCATTCTATGCCTTCACCAGGGCCACGGTTTCTTTGGCCTTGTGCGTTTTCTGGTAGACGTCAAACCCAACGGCAATCAACAGCACCGCGCCTTTGACGACATTTTGCGAAAAATCGGGAAAACTGGCCAGTTGCATGGCATTATTCAACACGCCAATGATGAGTATACCGGTGATCAGCCCAAAAATGGTGCCTTCCCCGCCTTTAAAACTGACGCCGCCCAGCAGGGCCGCCGTAAGACAGTCAAATTCGATGCCCGACCCCGTGGAAACCTGCCCGGCAAAGACCCGCGAGAGGAGCAGCACCGAGGTAATGCCGGACGCAAAGCCGCAAATGGCGAACAAAATGATGCGCATGCGGTTGATGTTTACCCCGGCCAGGCGGGCGGCTTCTTCGTTGCCGCCCATCGCAAACACGTAGCGCCCAAAATAGGTGCGGGTAAGGACGAATGAACCGATCAACGCCACAATGATCATCACCACAATCGGCACCGGCAGCGGGCCGATATAGCCCTGCCCGAACCAGCGGTAGGCGTCGGGAAAGCCCATGATGTTGCGCGAATTGGCGATGATATAGCCGAGGCCCTTGAATATCGACGCGGTGCCGAGCGTGATAATCAGAGGGTGCACCTTGAGCTTGACGGCCAGCAAACCGTTGCACACCCCCAGCAGCGTCCCCAGCAGCAGGGTGATCAGGATGGCCAATCCCATCGGCACTTTCCAGATCGCCATCATGATGGCCAGGAGAACGTTGGTGAGCACAATCTGAGAGCCGATGGAAAGATCGATGGCGCCGCCGATCATGACGAACATGATCCCCACCGCGCTGATCGCCGCAAAGGATACCTGGCGCACCAGGATGAGCAGGTTATAGGTGGTCAAAAAGCGGGGCGTGATGATGGAAAACAGGATGACCAGAGCGACCAGGATCATCTGCGGCGCGTACTTGCGCAACTCCGCGCCAAAACTTGTGCGCATGTTCGATAGTTTTAAGGTGTCCATTTTCATTCCAGATGCTCCTCTAATGCGTGCCCGATGCCAGGTCGAGAATGTAGTCCTGGCTGAATTGCTCTTTTTGCACTTCGCCAGCCAGTTTGCCTTCACACAGCACGATGATGCGGTCCGACATCCCCAGTAATTCTTCCATCTCGGATGAAATCATCAGGATGGCAATACCGTGATCGGACAGCTCGCGCATCAACTGGTAGATCTCCTGTTTCGCCCCGACATCGATGCCGCGCGTGGGTTCATCAAAAATCAGGATGTCGGATTCGGCCGCCAGCGATTTTGCCAGCACCACTTTCTGCTGGTTACCCCCGCTCAGGTTTATCACCCGCTGCTCCAGGCTGGGGGTTTTGATGTTCATCCGCCGCGTGAACTTCTCGGCGATATCGTTTTCGGTCTGAAAGTCTAAGACGCCGCGCTTCGAGAGCCGCCGGATGATGGGAAAGCTGATATTCCAGCGGACGCCCATCTCCAGGAATAACCCCTTTCCCTTGCGGTCCTCGGTGAGCAGCCCAATACGGTGGCGGATGGCATCCTGGGGCGAGCGTATGTGCGCCAGTTTGCCATTTACCCAAATTTCTCCACTTTCAATCTGCGCGGCGCCATACAGCAGCATGGCCAGCTCCGTGCGGCCCGCGCCAACCAGCCCGGATATGCCCAGGATTTCGCCCTTTTTGACCGAGAAGGAGATATCCCGGTCGCCATTCCCGCTTAAATTTTTGACTTGGAGAACCGTCTCGGTGGGGATCACCGTGCGGCTCGGATAGACCTCTTTCAGCTCACGGCCCACCATCAGGCTGATTAATTCCTTGCGGTTGGTTTCCTGGGTCAGCCGGGTGGCCACATAACGGCCGTCGCGCATCACCGAAACCCGGTCGGAGATGCGGAACACTTCTTCCAGGCGGTGCGAAATATAAATAATGGTGACGCCTTTTTGCTTTAGCTGCTGGATGATCGCGAACATATGCTCCACCTCCGCGACCGAAAGCGGGGCGCTGGGCTCATCCATGATCAGAATTTTGACCTTCTTGGAAACCGCTTTCGCGATCTCAACGATCTGCTGCTGGGCAGGGGATAAATCTTCCACGCGGCTGGTGGGGTCAAGCGCCACATCGAACTGCTGGAAGATTTCGCTGGCTTTGGCGTTCATCGCGGCGTAATCCACCAGCCTTTTCTCGTTCACCCGGTCGCCAAGGAATATGTTTTCGGCAACCGACATGGGTGGAACCAGGTTAAATTCCTGATAGATCACCTCAATCCCCAGGCTGCGGGAGAGGTGCGGAGTCATCTGGTGATACGTCTGCCCGCCCACATGAATACTGCCGCCATCAATCGGAATGGCGCCGGCCACCGCTTTGATCAGGGTGGATTTGCCGGCTCCGTTTTCACCCAGCAGGGCATGCACTTCGCCCTCCAAGAATTCGATGGAAACGTTATTCAGGGCCACAACACCGGGATACTTTTTAGTGATGTTTTCTAATGAAAGAACGATGTTGGCATTCATGCTCAATGCCACCTCCTTCGGTGCTGGGTGGGGAGAGCGCTGCCCTCCCCACCCAGCGTTGTTCTAAAATGTTGTTGGTCCGGTCTTACTTGACCTCGCAGAAGATGGGCTCGAGCACATCGTTGGTGATCTTGGGGTAATCGGCGCCCTGAAGCACCATCTTGAGCAGGTCATAGGTGGTCTGGTCCAGGTTGGTTCCGCCGATGGCGACCAGGCCTTTGTAGGGATCGTTGCAGCTCTTCACGGTTTCGATCATGGTCGGATCCATATCGCCCGCGAACACGCCGTATTGCGAAATGTCCACGCCCGGCAGGGCTTTGATGGTTTGCGAAACGCCCTGAGCGCCCGCGCTGGCCTGCACCAGAAAGACCTTGATATTGGGGTGCGCCGTGAGGAGATTCTCGGCGGCGGCAGCCGTGGCGGTGATGCTCTGCTCGGCCAGGTCGAGGAACTGAACCACGTTGGCCTTGGGGCAGTTGTCGGAGATGGATTTCATGCCGTCCGCGCGCAGTTTCATCTGCAAATCGCCGGAGTCGTTGCCGATGATCGCGACATCGACGCTCTTATCGGCTGCGTCCGGGTAGGTTTTGTTGATGAAGTCGCAAGCCATCTCGGCCATCTTTGTGCCGTCTTCGAGCTGGTCGGTGTGCATGATGGCGTCGAAGGGCTCCAGTTCACCCGGCGGCACGCCAATCACTTTGATGCCCTTGGCCTGGGCTTCCTTGACGGCCGGCAGCACATTTTCGATGGATCCGGGCGCCATGACGATCATAGCGTTGACGCCCATCGAAATGCAGTTTTCGATTTGGGAGTACTGCTGGGTTGCCCCGCCGTCATCCGCGCCGTATACCATCACCTCCACGCCATCGGCGGCGGCTTTTTCTTTCACCGAAGTCGCCAGATTATTCAGGAAGGTGTTGGACAGAGCGGGAATGAGATAGCAGGCCTTCATGCCCTTGATATCTTTGGGGCCAGACGCCGCGGGCGGTTGCGTTGCCTGCGCGGCGGGGGCAGTGGTTGGGGCAGCCGGCGCCTCGGTCGGAACGCTGCACGCGGCCAGCAGCATCCCGGCGATGACGATAATCGCGGCAAAAACGCAAAGGCTTTGCTTCATGGTTTATCTCCTCTTTGAAACGAATGGTAGGGTTAATATTCCCCCCGCCAGAATTCATGGCGGCGGGGGGATGGAAGGATTGGATCAGCGCTCGTCAAAGGCAGGCGCCGGGTAGATTAACTTGGCAGTGGCCTGATCCAGCGGCCAGACCAGCTCCATCTTGCCCATTTGCCACTGCACCAGCGGGTTGAGGACATTGCCGGTGCCATCGGCATTGAAAGAAACCGGGCCGATCACCGTCATCATATCGGTGGCGGCCAGCGCATCACGGACTGCATTGCGGTCCAGCGTCCCGGCGCGCGTAATGGCATCGGCCAGAGCCTGCACGCAAGAGTAGGCGGGGCCAACCAGGATATCCGCCGGGCGGCCAAATTCCGCCTGGTGCCTGGCGTTGATTTCCTCGATGCCCGGGAATTTCTCACCGTAGTGCCAGCCCGCGAACATCGTCACGGTGTCGCCGGCAGCGCCCAGGTTTTCACCCCAGGTCGCCGCATCCGGGCCGCGTACCAGCATGGTGAATTTTGGCGTCCAGCCCAGTTCGCTCATCTGCTTGATGATGGCCATGCCGTCAGGGGTGCTGGGCATGCCCAGCAGCGCGTCGGCTTCGGCTTTTTTCGCCTCCTGGATCAAGGTGGAGTAATCGGTAGTGCCAGGGGCGTATTCGGCATAGTAGACGATATCGTAACCGGCCGGCTTCGCATCGGCCTTGAACAGACCGCCCAGTTCGTTACCCCAGTCGGTTTTCTCCTGGAAGACGGCTACTTTGACAGGCCGCTCGCCTTCGGGGATCAGTTCATTCAGGGCTTTGTAAACATCGCGGGCCTGATCGGGCGACTTGGGGAAGGGCGAGAACAGGTATTTATACCCGCGCTGGTGAATGTTCCACCAGGCAAATGAGACACCCAGATAGGGAACCTTATTCTTTTCCGCGATGGCGGTGGTGGCGGCGTGCATGCCGCTGGCAGCACCGCCCAGATACGCCACCACCTCCTGCTCGGAGAATACTTTCTCGAGGTTGTTAACGGCTTTGGTGGGGTCGGATTCATCGTCGTACGCGGTGAGCCGCAGCGGAACTTTCTTGCCGTACTCTGCCACCATCACCCCACCGGCGGCGTTAATATCCGCGATAGCGTAATCGTAGCCAACCTTCACCTGGCTGCCCAGCGAGCCAAACTTGCCCGTCAACGGGATGGAAGCGCCAATTTCGATATATTCCGGCGCCGGGGGAAAGGACTGCGTGGGCGTGGCTTCTGGCGCTTTGGTGGCTTCCGGGGCCTGCGCTACGGCCGGCGCTTGCGTGGGTTCGGGCGCTTTGGTAGGCGCGGGCGCCGCGGTTGGCGGCGTAGCGCAACTGGCCAGGATCAGGCTGATCATGAGCACGAGTGCGAAAATTGACATTCTGGCTTTCATTTCTCTCTCCTTACGGAAATGCCAATGCCTTATGAACAAGTGGGGTCGAAAAACCCTTGCGGTGAGAACTCCTGGATGAAAAGCTCAATCACACACTCCTTTCCTGGCGCCGGGCATTCAGGGCAAATGACCGGTTCCAATGACATTGCGCGGCGAGGTATTCCTTCGCTGATACCACCGCGTAAACCATCGCTGGTATTTTTTCCACGCCTCCACCAACCCGCCCGGCAGGAACAGTACGATGAGAATGAACAGCACGCCAAAGATAATCAGGTGGTATTCCCCCACGTTCCAAACCAGGAGCTGCTTGAGGCCCACAAAGAAGATGGAGCCGATAATGGGACCGATCACCGTGCCGGTTCCGCCGATATACGCCATCATCATCGGGTCAAACGTCCATTCCGGGCCGAACGGCATATTGAGGTAATAGCTGACGTGATAGTACGCAAAAGCGCTTCCGGCCAGCCCGGCGAAGAAAGCACTGGCGGCCAGCGCCAGCAGTTTGTGCCGCAGCGCGCTGATGCCGAGCGACTCGGCCGCCTCTTCCCCTTCGCGGACGGCCATCATCCCCAAGCCCCAGCGCGAGTTGACCAGAAAATAAGCGGCGGCAATGGTAATCACCGTCAGGCCGAGAAAGAGATAGTAGCGGGGAACGATCTGATAATCGGAAATGGCCGGGTTATAGGACATCTCGGGGAATACGTTGCCAATGGTGATATTTAAGATCAGCGCCAGGGCAAGCGTGCCGATGGCAAAATAGACGCCCTTCAGCTTGAAGGCCGGGATGCCAATGGCGAGCGCCAACGCCACGGCGATCACCCCGCCGGCCAGGATGCTCGGCACGGCCGGGAAGCCGCCCACCCACAGCAGGCGCGTGGCAAGCGACCCGGCGCCGAAAAAGGCGGCGTGACCCAGGTTGGTCTGCCCGGTGTATCCGCCCAGTATGTTCCAGCTCGAAGCAAGGGTCATGTACAGAAACACCAGGATCACCAGATTAAAGGTGCTGTCATCCTGTGTCATGAATGGAAACAAGGCCAGGCCCACGAGGATAACCGCAATCAACGCCAGGTAGATGATCTGTTTTGTACTCATCGTTCAGCTTTCTTTGGTTCCGAAGAGACCCTGCGGCCGGAAGATCAGGACCAGCACAAACAGAATCAGCCCGGCCACTTCCCGGTAGTTGCTGTTGATGAAAAATGACGTGGCGGATTCGGTCACGCCCAGGATCAATCCGCCGATAAACGTGCCGGGGATACTTCCCAGCCCTCCCAGCACCATCACGATCAGGGCTTTCATCGTCCAGCCAAGACCCATGGCGGGTTGGATGGAATAGTTCGTCACCACCAGGGTGCCGGCCACGCCCGCCAGCGCCGCGCCAATCGAGAATGACAAAAGATAGACCTTGTGGATATCAATGCCCATCAATGAGGCAGCTTCCCAATTTTGCACGGTCGCGCGGATGGCTTTGCCGGTGTAGGTGTTCTTCAAAAAGAGCCGCAGGGCAATCAGGAAGATGAGGGCGACGGCGAAGCTTGCCAGGCGAACGAGCGGGAAACGAACTTCGAGCGCGGTAAAGGAGGTCTGGTAATAGGCCGGTGTAACGCCGCGCTCATCCGCCGTCCAAAAGCGGAGCGCCAGGTTTTGCAAAATCACCGACAGACCGAAGGCAACCAGCAGGGAGTTCTTCACCTTGCTTTCATCGGGTAGTTTGATGGTGCGGGAAAATATGAGGGAATACAGAACCGCTCCGATCAAAAAGAGCGCCAGCATGGCCAGCGGGATGGTCAGGAATGGATCGATATCCAGCAGCGAAAAAGCCCAGAAGCAGGCATACCCGCCGAACATGATCAGCTCGCCATGGGCGACATTGAGCAGTTTCGTAACGCCAAAGATCATCGAAAGGCCCATCGCGGCCAGTCCGTATAAAGACCCGACGAGAATTCCAAAAACCAGGTTTTGACTAAGGCCTTCGAACATGCAAACCTCGCTTCTCTTCGGGTTGGGGTTAAGCCAGATACGCGCTGCGCACTGATTCGAACGACAAAAGCTCTTTGCCTTTGCCCTCTCCGACGATGCGGCCGTTTTCGAGCAAATACGCACGGTGCGCCAGCTCCAACGATGCCTGGACATTTTGCTCCACCAGCAGAATGGTCAGGCCCTGCTGGTTGATCTTCCGGATGGTTTCAAACATGTGCTCAACCAGAATGGGCGCCAGGCCGAAGGAGGGTTCATCCAGCATCAAGAGCCTGGGTTCCGACATAAGCGCCCGGCCAATGGCCAGCATCTGCCTTTCCCCTCCGCTGAGCGTTCCCGCGAGCTGGTTGCGTCTTTCGGCCAGGCGCGGAAAGATCTCAAATACCCGCGCGAGGCTTGCGCTTCGATCCTTCCGCGCGCGGGCGACGTAGGCGCCTAATTCCAGGTTTTCCAGTACGCTCATTCCGGTAAAGATTTTTCCGCTCTCGGGCACTTGCGATAGGCCCAGTTCCACAATTTTATGGGGAGGAACATGGCTGATATTCTGGCCCTGAAAGCTGATTTTCCCCGCGGAAGGCTGGATCAGTCCGCTGATGACGCGCAGGATGGTGGTTTTTCCGGCCCCGTTCGGTCCAACCAGGGCCACAATTTCCCCGTCATTTACGTCCAAGGACACATCCCAGATGGCCTGAAGTTCTTTATAAAAAACCGCGATCGTATCAATGCTGAGCATGGGATTTTCCCAGGTAAACCTCAATCACTTGTGGGTCATGGGTAATATCATCGGGCGAGCCTTCTGCGATCTTGCTACCCATGTTGAGAACGAGAACACGATTGGAAATGCAGCACACGGCTTTGACGATGTGCTCGACCATGATGATGGTGACGTTCCCGGCCCGGATTCTTGTGATCAGGCCGCACGCCTCATCCGCTTCCTTGGGGTTCAGGCCGGCCATAAACTCATCCAGCAATAGCAGAACTGGCCGGGTGGCCAGCGCGCGAGCCAGTTCAAGCCGCTTGCGTTCCATGACCGTCAAATCGCTGACCAAAACATTCGATTTGCTGGCCATGCCGACCAGCTCGAGAATTTCAGCCGATTCAACCGCCGCGGTTTTCAGGTTTCCGCTGGGATCCTGGCCGTAGGCTCTGCCCACCATCACATTTTGCAAAGCTGTGAAATCCAAGAAGGGTTTGCACAATTGAAACGTTCTGGCGATGCCTTTCTGCGAAATGCGGTAACGCGGCAAGCCGGTGATATCCTCGCCGCGAAAGGTGATCTTTCCAGAAGTAGGAGTGAGAAAACCCGTCACCAGGTTTAGGGTTGTCGTTTTGCCGGATCCATTCGGCCCGATAATTCCCAGGATCTCACCCTCTGCGACTTCAAAATTCAGATTATTTACCGCCTTTAATCCGCCAAAGGCCTTATTCAACCCCTCGACACGCAAGAAGCCCATGCATCTCCTCCTCGAGGCAATCCGGTTATATTAGTTTTGTTCTGTGAAACAGTATTTCACTGGATCAACCGTGCATTTCTTCCACGTTGTGCATCAATCTGTCGCTATAAACCGATCTTTCAACTAAGGGGGAGGGTGACTGACTTACCAATTTGCGTGGTCAGGTGCGCCGCAAAGGTCTAACAGTGTACCGAAAACAAGATGGGCTAACACCAAACGTGGAAGCGAATCACTTGTTATCATTGTAACAATAGTTTCATCTGATGTCAACTATTTTCGCTGTACGAAACAATGAATAATGAAACTGTGTTTCATATTTCTGTTGCCGGTTTGCACGAGCGTTAATGAGAGACCTCCAGCCCATGCCCCCTGCCCATCTTCGTTCCATCACAGGGGAGAGCATCGGCTGGAGGTGATTCGATTTCCGATCCGGCTACTTCAAATACATCGCCAGGAAGTCGGTAACGATTTTTAAGTTTTCCTCCGTCGAGAATTCAGAGCCTCCATGCCCGGCGCCTTCGATGTAGGTGATCGTCACCATATCCGCTCCAATAGCCTGGCTGAGGGCATCGTACAGCGCCTGGCTGCCCTTGGGCGGCACGTTGCAGTCCGCTGTGCCATGCTGGATCAGGAAGGCAGGTGACTTGTCACTGACGTAGGTGATCGGGTTGGCGGCTTTGGCCAGATCGGGCACGGTTTGAACCGCCGCGCCGAGCAGCTTGGATTCCGGGGAGGAAGCGTCGTTGTGATTTTGGGCGCAGGAAGTCCCGGCAAACTGGTCGTCCATCTGCAGGAAATCGACCGGCCCGAACCAATCCACCACCGCCTGGACGCAGCTCGACTGGTCCGCGTTCCCCAGATCCGCGCCTTCCAACTCGGCTACCCCGCAGGATGTGCCCAGCAAAGAAGCCAGGGTGCCTCCCGCCGAGGCGCCGAACGCGGCGAATTTCTCGGGGTTCAGGTTGTATTCCTCTGCGTTGGCGCGCAGGAAGCGCACAGCCGCTTTCGCGTCCTGGATCTGGGCAGGGAAGAGTGCTTCTCCCGACAAGCGGTAGTTGATGCTCGCGACTGCAAAACCAGCCTGCAAGATCGAATCCGCGCCGGCCGCGCCGGTACCGTCGGCCTTATCGCCCATCATAAACCCGCCGCCGTGAATGACGACCACCACCGGAAAGGGACCGCTACCCTCGGGAATATACAGGTCAAGTTTTTGGGCTTCCGAAAGCATGGCATAGGCCACGTCCTGATAGGTTGGATCAACCGAAGCCAGCGATCCGCCCATACCGCCCGGGCCCATGCCGCCTCCCGGCGGGGGGAGCTTGGCAGGCGCGGCCGTCGCAGATGCCTCCGGGGTCTGCGCCTGATTGGGCGCAGCGGAAGTGGGAGCAGCGGTTGGGCTGGCCGGAGCGCAGGCCGTGAGGATCAACATTATGATAAGTGACGTGGCAAGAATCCGCCAAAGATTGGCGCCGGACAAAACCGGCAATTTGTGAAATAGGGCAAACATCGTCTTTCTCTCCTGTACAATAGAATGAATTCAATGACTTGATTATCAAAATCATACAAACCAAATCTCAAGGAATCTTCAAGAAAGTTTTGAGACATTCCGTTGATTCCAGCGTTTGCCTGACTGTTCTGTTTCTTGACCATCCTGCCACTTTTTCTTGACATTTTCTTTAGATTGGCGTGTTACCATAAAGCAGAGGGACCGCATGGCAAGAATTTTGGTTGTGGACGATGACAGGTCGATTGTGAAGGTGCTGACCGGCTATCTGGAACAATCCGGTTACAGCGTGCTGGCGGCGTATGACGGCGAGACCGCGCTGCATATGCTGCGGCGCGAGCGGCCGGATCTGGTGATCCTTGATTTGATGATGCCCGGGCGAGATGGATCGGAGGTCACCCGCATCAGCCGGGCAGACAGCGTTCTGGCGGCCACGCCGATCATCATGTTGACCGCGCGGGTGGAAGATACGGATAAGATCGTGGGGCTGGAGCTGGGAGCCGACGATTATATTACCAAGCCGTTCAACGCGCGCGAGGTGGTGGCGCGCGTGAATGCCTTGCTGCGCCGCACCCGTCTGGATCAACTGCGCAGCGCCGCCCCGCATGTGCTAACGTGCGGCGCGCTGCACTTAGACCTGGACCAGCACCAGCTAAGCATAGACGGCCAGCTTGTGGATCTGACGCGCACGGAGTTCAGCCTGCTGGAAGCGTTCATGAATCACCCCGGCTATACGCTTACGCGGGACGAGTTGCTGGAAAAAGCCCTCGGTTACGCATATGAAGGGCTGGGGCGAGCCCTGGATACGCATATCCGCAATCTGCGCCGCAAAATCGAGCCGGACCCGGATAACCCCGCATATATTCAAACCGTATATGGCGTGGGTTATCGCCTGGCGGGGGGAAAACGATGAAAACAGTGACGAACCGCCTGTGGTTCCAGATGAGCTTGATGATTGCGGGTGTGTTGTTTTTTATGTTTTTCCTGCAGTTTCTGACGATCACGCTTTCACCGGTCGAACCGGGTATTCCGCCGGCCAATGCCGCCGAACATGAGGGGCCTGGAATGGAAACCCGGGCCGAGATCGCGCGCAGGCTGGTGAATTTTGCACTTCTGTCTGTTGTGGTTGGGTTTGGCGGAGGAATTTTGATCAGCTGGGTGATCACCCGGCCGGTCAGCGAGCTCTCCAAAGCAGCGCAAAAGATTGGGAAGGGCGATCTGAGCGTGCGCGTTCAGGCGCGCGGCAGCCAGGAGATCCGAGACCTGGCGAATACCTTCAACCGCATGGCGGCAGACCTGCAGCACGCGGAAGACCTGCGCAACAACCTGATGGCGGATGTCTCCCACGAGCTTCGCACCCCACTGACGGTCCTGGAAGGCAACCTGCGCGCCGCGCTGGACCATGTTTACCGGCTGGATGAAGCCGAGGTCGCGAACCTGTACGGCCAGACGCGCCACCTGATCCGGCTGGTCAACGACCTGCACGAGCTGGCCCTGGCGGATGCGAATATGCTCCGAATGGAGAAGCAGGCGCTGGATATCAAGCCGCTGGTGGAGGAAATCCTGCAAACCATTGAGCCGGTGGCGAGCGACAAAGGGATCAGCGTGATCAGCAGCATCGAAGCACTACCTATGGTTGAAGCAGACCCATACCGGATCCGCCAGGTGCTGTACAACCTGCTGGTCAATGCGATCCGCTACACGCCTACGGGTGGGACGATCACAGTGATTGGGACATGCCGGAACGGGGAAATCACACTGACCGTCAGAGATACCGGCGAAGGGCTGTCACAGGAAGAACTGACAGCCGTGTTTGACCGCTTTTACCGCGGCGACAAGTCGCGCAGCCGGGAAACGGGCGGCACCGGGCTTGGCCTGCCGATTGTGGAGGCGATCATGCAGGCGCACGGCGGAAAAGTGGAAGCCAGGAGCAAAGGGAAAGGGCAGGGAAGTGAGTTTATGGTCGCATTTCCAGTAAGCATTTCTTGATCCATTAATAATAATGAACCAGCCTGCCAATGCGGCAGGCTGGCCCTCGTTTGATCAAAACTTTCCTAACCCACCAACCCCTCCAACCGGTCCACCAGCCCGGCCATCGATCCAAACGCGGCGACCACCGGCTCGGGGGTGGTCAGGTCAACGCCGGCCATCTTTAACGCGTCCAGCGGGTAGCGCGATCCGCCGGATTTGAGGAAGTCGAGGTAGCGCTCGGCGGCGCCTGGCTGGCTGGAGACAACGCCCTGCGAGAGGGCGTGCGCGCCGGAGATGCCGGTGGCATACTGGTACACGTAGAAGTTCATGTACATGTGCAGGAACTGCGCCCAGGTGATGCCGATGCGGTCGCGGTCAAACTCCACCTCATCTCCGTAGCCCTCGTGGAACAGGTCGGCCAGCAGCCCGATCAGGATGTCGGCGTTGATGGGCGCGTCGCGCTCCACGCGGTTGTGCATTTCCAACTCGAAGCGCGCCAGGGTGGGCATGATGAAAAAGTAGCGGTGATAGTTCGACATGGCTTCTTCGATCAAGGCAATCTGGAACACGCGGTCGGTCTGGGTGCGCATTAGATAGTCGCGCACGGTGGCCTGGTTGAAATTCGAGGCCACCTCGGCCACGAACAAGCCGTAGCGGCTGTACAGGTAGCGCTGGCTGGCGCGCGAATAGTACGAGTGCATTGAATGCCCCAGTTCATGCGCCAGCGTCGACAAGCTGAACAGGTCGTCGGCATACGACATCATAATGAACGGCCGCGTGCCGAACGTGCCGCTGGAAAACGCGCCTTCGCGCTTGCCGCGGTTGCGGGCGCGGTCGACCCAGCGTTCCTCCAGGCAGCCGCGCCGCAAGATGCTCACGTACTCCTCGCCCAGCGGAGCCATGCCCTCGCAGATCCAATCCACCGCCTGCTCAAACGGCACCACCGGCTTGGCGTCGTTCAACGGCGCTTTGATGTCATACACACCGAACGTTTCCAGCCCCAGCGCCTTGCGGCGCACGCGCCAGTATTTGTGCCAGGTGGGCAGGTTCTGCCGGAATACCTCGATCAGGTTGTGGAACACTTCAACCGGCACATTGTTAGGCTCGAGCGAGGCGTGCAGCGCGCTGGGGTAATTGCGCACGCGCGCGTTGAACACGTCCTGCTTGACGGCAGTGGTGAGCGTGGCAGCGTAGGTGTTTTTCATCGCCAGGTAGCCGTCAGCGTAGTTTTGCCAGGCCGAGCGCCGCACCTGCCGGTCGGGGTGGGTGATTAGTGAACCAATGCTGGCCTGCCCAATTTCCATCTGCGCGCCATCGGAGCCAGTGGCCGGCTGGAATTTGAGGTCGGCGTTGTTGAGCATATTGAAAATATTGAACGCGCCGGAGAACGGATCGCCGGCCATGGCCAGCACCTGCTCCACCTCGCCCGAACAGACGTGCGGGCTGCGCTTTTCGAGCCGGTCGAGGTACTGCGCAAAAAACGCCAGCGCGGGCGTGGACTGTATCCAGCCTTTCAGCTTGTCAAAACCTACCGCCATCAGCTCCGGGTCGAAGAACGAGCGGGCCGCGCCGGCCCGGGCTGCGATGCTGCGCGCCTGTCCGGCGCGCGCGGTGGCGGCCTGGTCGAACGTATCGACCGAGCTGGCGTTATTGGCATACACCACAATCTTCCCCAGCAGCGTTTCCACTTCTTCCAGCTTTTCAATGGCCGCCAGCAGCACCTGCGGGCTTTCTCCCAGGCGGCCGCGGTATGCGGTCAGGTCGGGCAGCAGGGTATCCAGCCGCTGGCAGGCGGCCTCCCAGTCGGCTGGGGTGGCAAAGACAGAATCCAGCGCCCAGGTTTCGGACAACGGTACTTCACTGCGGGGTGGCAGGCTGTTGGTTTGCGCCATAGGGTTTCTCCTGAAGGGTCTTTGGAAAGGGGAAAAAACGTCACCCGGTGATGGAAATCGACGGGCGTGCCAGTTGCGTGGTGGCGCCCAGGCATTCTGAGATGATTATAGCAGCATGTTATGCATCGCGTCCTGGTTGCGCGGCTGCCACCGGCTCTGGCGCGCCTATATTTTCAGCACATCCCAGCGGGTGATAATCCCCAGCAACTGTTCGCCCGGTTTGCCGGTCGCGGTGATTAACAGCGCTTCCAGCACTGGATTTTGGACAAAGTAGTTTTCCGCGTCCTGCGCCGTGGTGACGCGCGAGATAAAAGTGTCGTTTTTACGCTGCTCTTCGCGGCTCAAAACCTGTTCGATCTTTACTTCCTCCAACTCAACCAGAGTCAGCACGTGCACGCTGTGGTATGCCAGCCAGCGGGTGATGCCGTTCTCAGTAAGCAGCCCAATATATTTGCCTTGCCGGTAGACCGGATACTGCGAGAAGCCTGTCTTCGTAATGCTGCGAAAGACATCCGCGAGCGTGTCTTCGGCGCGAAAAGTTATTACCTCGCGCGCAAACTTCGGATAGACCAGTTCCGGGGAGAGAAACTGGTCGCGAATTCGCTCAATGGCTTCCACCACCCATGGAATGGGTACAGAAAGATATTCGTAGCTCCGTTCGCGCTGGTGCACCAGCGCGTTGCGCAGATCGCCGAACATGCGCAGCGTTTCCTGGTCGGTCCAACGCGGGTAGCGCGCGGCATAATCGCGAATGAGCTGCGAAAAAGGCGTACCGTTTTCTTCGTTCAACTGGGCGCGCAGATAATGATCCACGGCATTGTAGGCAACGATGAATCGCTCGATCAGATCCAGTTGCTCCTGAGATAACTCCTTCGGGTTCATGACGCTCCTCAATACTGACGGCAACAAATGACAAAAAATCGCGTAGCGTTTGCGTTTCTTATAACCGTAGTGTTCAAATCGATCCGAAATGCTGCGTATGCTGGCTATTGTAGTAAAGATCGCCGGTCCGGTCAAACCCGGATCCTGCCGCTGCCAGCCCTCCGCTCCCAGGAACCAAATCACGGAGGATTACTTTTTCATGCTTGTGTCCGATTCAGACAATTGCCTCTTGTAATTTGGGGAAAACTACCAATAATAAAGAGGGGGGCAAAGTTTCGTTAATCATTCTCATCTTCCATTCCATGCGAAACATGTTACCTCTCGGCAGAATACTTTTTTGCACGAGGTGGGACAATGAATCAATCTGCAGATCCTGTCTTCGAACAGGTGGGGGCATACCTGCGCGCTGGCAACAAGGCCGCCGCAAGAGAAATACTTCGGAAGTATCTACAGCTCAATCCCAGAAATATCGATGCCTGGTACTGGCTCAGCCGGGCGGTGGAAACGCGCGCTGAGGCGCTGTTCTGCCTGCAACAAGCGCTGCGCCTGCAACCAGATAATCGGGAAATCCGCGGGCTGATTGAAGACATGCAAGTTAGTCACCCCGCGCCCCGCGTTGAGCCGGCGCCAGTGAACGCCGCACCGGGCATACCGGTCAGCGGCGCGGCTGCGCGCCAGCCGGGTGGCCCTGCCCGCCCGCCGGCGGCAGTGGTTCACACCAAACGTGGATCGCGCAGATTTTTGCTGCCCGCCGTGATCCTCGCCGCCGTACTGCTGCTCACCGCCATTTTTGTTTTCTTCAGCCTGTGGTTTCGCGGCAGCGCGGGGTTTGCTCCAACCTCCGAACCGGTCGCGCTGGACGGTCAGATCAATACACCACCCACCGCCGCAGTAGTGCGCCCCACCCTTCCGGCCGCCGCCATCACGGTGATGACCCCGGCGCCTCCAACCGCGGCGCCTTCTTCACCCCGCATTGCGTACCAGGGAGTGGACAATAACATCTACATCCTGTATCTGGACAGCGGCGAAAAGGCGCGCGTCACCGGGACGGAAAACCTTGACCAGTGGTACGGTTCGCCAGACTGGTCGCCCGACGGCAGCCACCTGGCCTACTGTTTTATGAGCGCATCTGACCGGGCCATTATCCTGTACGTAGCCGAAGCTGACGGCTCGAACCCGCGCGAATTGACCGACCGCTCATCCTGCCAGTTCGATTGGACCCCCGACAGCAAATACATCACCGCCAATGACTATGAAGACATCACGCGCACGCCCGATGCTGCCAGCGCGTTCGGGATGCTCCCTTCAAACCTGTGGAATTTTGACGTGCACACCGGTGAAAAGACCTTGCTGGTCGAAGCTTTCAGCGATTACACGCTGGCGCTGCCGCGCTGGTCGCCGGACGGCGAATGGCTGTTTTTCCATGAAATCACCTATATCGAAGGCAGCGGCAACCTGATCGGCTGGAACACAAAAACCGGCGAACGCATCCAGGCGTTTCAGGGCGACCAGGGCCCGGCCGGGTACGCCAGCTTCTCGCCCGACGGTTCGAAGATCCTTTTCGATGAAAGCGTCTATGTGCCCCAGGCGGGCATGGGGATCTATCAATCGGACACCAACGGGGAGAACCGGCGCAAAATCTTTTCGGATCCCGGGCGCGGGGCCGCGGGCGCGCACTGGTCGCCGGATGGCAAAACGATTGCTTTCCAACTGGGGGTCGAACCCTGGTCGCCGGTCAGCCTGATGGTGATGAAACCCGATGGCAGCGGCGCCCACGCGGTTCTGGATGATTACTCCGGCGCCTATGTGTGGTCGCCGGACGGCCAGTGGCTGCTGATTCAAAGCAACGGCGAGTTGCTCCTGCACCACCTGAAGACGGACGCGCAGACGCGCCTGGGCGAAGCCAGCACGTACGGCATACCCGACTGGTACCTGCCCGGCGGCGCGCCGCCATCCAAGGAATCCACCGGCGATTGATGCGCTCGCAGGCGCGGAGCAGCCCGAGACCTATGGCAGCGCGGCGGGGTTGAACAGGTTGCGCGGCTTCTTTCCGTCCAGCCAGGCGAAAACATCATCTACGATCATGCGCGAATGCCGCTCGGCTACCTCTTCAGCCGCGCCGCCCAGGTGCGGAGTGAGAATCACGTTCTCCATCGCCAGCAGCGGGTGGTTCGCGGGGATCGGCTCGTACCAGAACACGTCCAGCGCTGCCCCGGCAATGCGCTGTTCGCTCAGCGCCTCCAGCAGCGCGGTCTGGTCGATGACCGCTGCGCGCGCGGTGTTGATCAGGTACGCGCCGGGTTTCATGGCGGCGAAGGCTTCGCGGTTGAGCAGCCCGCGCGACTGCGGGCTGACCCGGCAGTGCACCGATAGAAAATCGGACTGCGCCAGCAGTTCGTCCAGCCCGGTGAGCTCAATTTGTAACGCTTCCGCGTGGACGCGGTCGTTTCCAAAACTGTATGCGGCTACACGCATACCAAACGCGCGCGCCAGCCGGGCTACCTCTTCGGCCACGTGCCCCAACCCGATCAGGCCAAGCGTCCGGCCGTGCAACTCCAGGCCGCACAGTTCTTTGTACGGGCTTTCCCCGTCCAGGTTCCAGGTGATGTCGGGTGAAGGATCCGCTCCCGCGAACTCTGCGCGCTCCGTTCCCACATAGCGCCCGGCGCGCAGCGCGCGGTCGCCGCGGGTGATGTTGCGGGCCGCGTTGATCATCAAGCCCAGGGTGAACTCGGCCGCGGCCAGCGCGTTGCGCCCGGGCGTGTGGATCACCGGAATGCCGCGCGCGGTGGCGGCGGCCACATCCACGTTGACCGGGTTGCCACGCCCGCAGGCGATCAGGCGCAAATCGGGGTTGGCCGCAATCACGCGCGCGCTGACCGGCTCGTAACCGACGATCAGCAGTTGGGTCGAGTGGGATAGCGCCACCACTTCGTCTTCAGATAACCGGTTGCCGGTCTGGCCCCAACCGGCAAGCCGCACTTCACAGCGCGAACGCAGGCGTTCAAGCTGGGCGTCACTGATCAACAGCGTGACCAGGGCAGTCAGATGGTTGTAGGAAGGCATAAATAAAGTTTCTTCTCTGCAGTGCGTGCGCAGGATCCCTGTAATGGTAACACAACTTGCGTCCGGTGGACCAGGCGAAGTGCGTGCATCCCGGCGCGGCGATCTTACCGCGTTTCCAGCAGCCGGCGGGCGGTCTGAGAGTCAGTGATCAGGGTGTTGATAAAGCCGCCGCGGATGGCGCCCAGGATGGCGTGGAATTTCTCCGTACCGCCGGCCACCCCCACCACTCGCCCGATGCATTTCAGCTCTTCCAGGCTGATACCGATCACGCGCTCTTTCATTTCGGTCTGGATCGGATTGCCCTGTTCATCGTAGAAATGCAGGGCAATATCCCCTACCGCGCCCATCTCAATCAATCTGTTCATCTCTTCCCAGGAAATAATGCTTTCCCCGCGCATCAGCAGCGCTCCTGGCGTGGGCGCGCCAATGGCGACAAACGCCACGTTCACCTGGCGGGCTTTGTCGAGCGTCTGCGCGACGTGGCGGTCGGAGCGCAGCAGCCGGGCCGCCTCCGCCGAACCGACAATGCCGGGCGTGGGCATCAGCCACAGCGCCGCGTCGATCGTCATCGACGTGCGGCTCACCAGCCAGGTGGCGTGCGATTCAGCGCTCGGCTCGCCCAATCCACCCACCATCTGCACCACGATGCAGTTGTGCTTCTTCTCGGGGGTCAGGTTTTCCACCATAGCCGCCAGCGAGATGCCCCAGGTGAGCCCGATCACATCGCCGTCTTTGACCACCCGGTTAAAATATTCCGCGGCGGCCGGGCCGAGCGCGCGCGCGGTGTTCTCGTATGAATCAGGGTCGGGGGTGTCGATCACCACCGCTTCGAGCAGCCCGTAGCGGGTCTCCAACTGGCGTTCCAACTCGGTGAAACTGCCGGGTTCCTGCACGATGGTGATCTTGACGATGCCCTGGTCCAGCGCTTCCTGCATCAGACGCGAGACACGCGGGCGCGACATGCGCAGCCGGTCAGCGATCATCTCTTGCGTCAGGCCGTTTTCGTAATACAGCTTGGCGACTTTGATCATCAAACGGTGACGTTCATTCATTGCATCGCCTCCCAAATTGCTGCCCGCGGGCGACAGCGTCTCAACGCCTATTCCCGGGCGCAGATCTGCCGGTAACTGTCCCAGCGGTCATCCCAATAGCTGGACGGCGCGGGAAGAAATGTTTGCGGCTCAAATGATTCTCGTACCACCTGGCGGATATCTTCCACCGAATGGAAATGACCCAGCCCCATGGCCTGCACCAGCACATTGCCGGCGGCGGTGGCCTCCACCGGCCCGGCGATCACCGGCTTTCCGGTGCAGTCGGCGGTCATCTGGTTCAGCAGGCTGTTGCGCGACCCGCCGCCGATGATGTGAATGCTCTTCAGCCGCCGCCCCAGCACCTGCTCAAAATCGCCCAGCAGCGAACGGTATTGGAACGCCAGGCTCTCCAAAATGGAGCGTACCAGTTCGCCCTCGGTTTGCGGAACAGCCTGCCGCGTGGCGCGGCAGAAGTTCTGGATGCGGGCGGGCATATCACCGGGGTTGAGAAAATCGGGCCAGGCCACGTCTATCAGCGCGCCTCCCGCGGGCGCCGCGCTGGCAAGCTGGTTGAGATCAGCGTAGCTGTAAGCACGGCCGGCGCGCTCCCACGCCTGGCGGCACTGCTGCAGCAGCCACATCCCCGGCGCGATCTTGAGAAACCGCGTGCGCCCCTGCGGGCTGCCTTCATTGGTGAGGTTGCGCGCCAGGGTAGAAGCGTTGATCAGCGGTTGTTCCAGTTCCACGCCTACCAGCGACCAGGTGCCGGACGAAATGTACAAAAAGTCGCTGCCGGAAACCGGAATGGCGGTCACCGCGCTGCCGGTATCGTGACTGGCAGGCAGCACCACCTGCACCTCCGGCGCGCAGCCGGTAGCAGCGCGCAGCGCCGGCCGCAGCCCGCCCAGTGACGACCCGGGCTGCACCACGTTCTGGAACAGGCGTGCGGGAAGCCCCAACCGCTCCAGCAAATCCACTGCCCAGTCCTGGCGGCGCTGGTCGAAGCACTGCGTGGTGGTGGCGGCCGTATATTCACAGGCCACCACGCCGCTCAGCCAGTAATGGAATAGATCCGGCAGCATCAGCAGCCCGCCGGCGGCTTCGAGCAGTTCTGGCTCATATTCGGCGGTGGCCAGCAGTTGGTAGAGTGTGTTGAACGCCTCAAACTGGTTGCCGGTGATGTCGTAAATCTGCTCGCGCGGCACGCGCGAAAAAGCCAGGTCCAGCATTCCGGCCGTGCGCGGATCGCGGTAATGGCGCGGGTTGCTCAACAGGCGCCCGCTGCGGCTGAGCAAGGCGTAGTCGACGCCCCAGGTATCCACCCCCACGCTGGCTAGTTGATCACCGTAACGCGCGGCGGCCTGCGCCAGCCCTTCCTGGATTTCACCCCAAATGCGCAGCACATCGGTGAACAGTCCGTCGCCGGCGCTGATGGCGATGGTGGGAAAGCGACGCAGCTCTTCCAGCGACAAGCAGCCGCCGTCCAGATGCCCGACCATCACCCGGCCGGTTTCCGCGCCGATATCCACCGCCAGCAGCTTTACCGCTGCGCTCATGACCCTTCCGCCGCCTGCCGGTAGACCGGCTTGAGATGCTGGTACAGATCCAAAAACGTGCGGTACTGCTTCTCATACACCGGAGAGCCATCCGGATAGGAGATCACCTGGTCGACCGCCACCATGCGTTGCACCGCTTCGGCATAGTCGGCGTACAGCCCAATGGCCTTACCGGCCATGAGGATATTACCCAGATTGCCGGTATCCGGCGTGGTCACGGTGAACACCGGCCGGCGCAGGATTTTGGCCAGGATCTCCAGCCACACCGGGCTTTTCAGACCGCCGCCCACCGCGCGCACTTCGTTGATCTTGACCCCCAGCGATTCGACCGTCTCGATGTTATTGCGCAGACCAAAAGACACGCCTTCCATCACCGCGCGGATGAAATGCGCCTTCTCGGTCTTGAGGTTCACGCCAAAGAACACGCCACGCGCGTCGGAATCCCAGTACGGGGTGCGTTCGCCGTTGAGGTACGGCAGGAACACCAATCCCCCGCTGCCTTCCGGCACAGCCTGCGCCGCGGCATTGTACTGGTCGAACACATCGCCTGAGCCGCTGCCGGACTGCGGGTCGAAGGCATTTTTGAACCACTCCAGCGACGCGCCGGCGGTCTGCATGATGCCCAAAATAGCCCAATGGTCGCGCAGCGCGTAATTCCAGCAGAGTGTCAGGCGGCGTTCGTCCGCCAGCGGGCGGCCGGCGCACACGCTGATCACGCCAGCCGTGCCGATGATCAGCGTCACCTGACCCGGCTGGACCATCCCCGCGCCGAGCGCCGAGGCGGTGTTATCTGAACTGCCGTTGACCATGGGCGTGCCGGCCGGAATGCCGGTCAACTGGCTGACTTCCGGCAGAACATGGCCGATGATGGTGTCGCACGGCTGCACATCGGGCAGCATGCGGCGCGGGATGCCGAACAGGTCAAACGCGGGCTGCGACCATTGCTGTTTGGCCACGTTAAAGAGCAGCGTTCCGCTGGCTTCGGCATAATCGGTGGCACGCTGCCCGGTGATGCGGTATTTGAGATAATCTTTGGCCACCAGAATATGCTCAACCCGTGACCAGACTTCCGGCTGGTTTTCCTGCACCCACTTGATCTGCGGCGCGGAATAGGTGGTGGATACGTCATTCGAGGTCTCAGCCGCCAGCAGGGCGCAGGCCTCGGCGTCCTGGTGCAGGCGCGCCACAATCTCGGCCGAGCGCTGGTCCATCCAGGTGATGGCTGGTCGCAGGATATTATCCTGCCCGTCCAGGTAGACCTGGGTGTGCATCTGTCCACAAATGCCAATGGCGGCAATGTGGGGAAAATCCTCAGGGAATGCCTCGTGCAGCGCCTGGGTGGCCTGCAAGAATCCGTTCCACCAGTCCAATGGGTTCTGTTCAGCATAGCCGGGGTGGGGCACGTCGATCGGGTAGCCACTGGAGCGCGAACCCAGGAGATTGCTGTCTTCCGAAAACAAACTGACCTTGATACTGGTCGTGCCTAAGTCGATGCCGAGCAGCCGGTTCATGCAGCGCGCCTCCTGAGTTGGACTTTATTCTCGATCACATACTTGATGACCATCACCACGATCAGCACCACGCCCCACAGCGCCAGGGTCAAAAAGTTGCTGACGCCCATCAGGTTGAGCCCGCTGGAGATCATCTGCAAGATGACCAGCGACAGCACCAGACCGGAAACGCGGCCGAACCCGCCCGCCGCGCTGACACCGCCTAGCACCGAGGCCAGCACGGTCAGCAGCAGGTACGATTCGCCATAGTCGGCTTTGGCGGAGTTGAAACGCGAGATCATCACCACCGCGGCTACGCCCGAAAGAATGCCGGAGATGATATAGGTGCGCATCAGCACCGAGCGGTTGTTAACCCCCGAGAAGAAGGTCGCCACCGGGTTGGAGCCGATCAAATAAATGCGTGTTCCCAGGGGAGTATTGTTGAGAATCAACCCCATCACCCCGGCCGCGGCCAGGAAGATGATCAGCGGCACAGGCACGCCGAGGACACGCCCGCTGCCCACCGACAGCATAACCGGTGAAAAGCCGGAGATCACGTAGCCCTGGGTGAGCACAATCGACACGCCGCCCAACAGGATGGAGGTGCCCAGCGTGGCCAGAATGGGAGACATATCCAGCCGCGAGATCAGGAAACCATTGAGTATACCCACCAAACCCGCCACAATTAATCCGGCGATAATGGCCACCATCATCGTACCCACATCTCCCAGGCTGGCGAGCATGGATTCATTGGTCAGGATCAGCGCCATGACGATGCCGGCCAGGTTGGCGGTGGCGATGATGGACAGGTTAATGCCGGCAGTGAGCATGGTGATCATCATCGCCAGCGACAGGATGCCCAGTTCGGGCATCTGGTAGGCCATCGATTGCAGGTTGCCCAGGTTCATAAAATCAGTGCCGGTCAGCGACCACAGGATGATAACCACCACCAGCATGACCGCGAATAAAACAAATAAGTGTGAGAATCTTCGCAACACGGTTCTTCCTCCGGGGTCACGCCGTTTCAGTGATGACGCGCCGCTGAATGTTCTTGCGCATGCGATAGGCGGATACGCCCACGCTGACCAAAATCACCAGCCCGATGACCACATCGTACCACTGCGAGGGCACGTGCATCAGCGTCAGACCGTTGCCCAGCAGTGTGATCAGCGCCACGCCCAGCACCGTGCCCATGATCGAGCCGGTGCCGCCCGCCAGGCTGGCGCCGCCCAGCACCACAGCCGCGATCACATCCATCTCCTTACCCACCAGGGAGTTAGGCGCCACGGTCTGCACCAGCAGGGCCTGAATAACCGAGCCAAAACCGGCCATGAGCCCGATGAAGGCGTACACGAACAGGTTCAGCCGCAACAGGTTAAACCCGGCGCGCTCGGCCGAGGACGGACTGCCGCCCATCGCGTAGATGCTGCGCCCCAGCACGGTGTAGCGCAGGATAAACCACGCCAGAAGCACCAGCGCCAGCCAGATAACGGTCACGATGGAAAGACCGTAGGGATTGCCGGCCGGCGAGTACAGGGTGAACAGGCGAATATTGGCAAAATCGCCAAACCAGGTGGGGAAACCATACAGCCATTTGCCCTCAGACAGGACGGTGAGAATGCCGTAAAAAACATTCGAGGTGGCAATGGTGGTGATGATGGACGGGATGCGGAAGAAGTAAATGATGGCGGCATTGAACGCGCCCAGCAGGATGCCGATCGCGCCCGCCAGCAGGAAGATCACAAAGATATTGAGCGAATCGCCGTAACGTAGTAAAGCCAGCGCCACCGCGTACCCGGATACGGTCGCGATGGCGGTGAACGAAAGATCGATGCCGCCGGAAATGAGCACAAACAGCATCCCGATGGCGAAGACGCCCATGAGAGACATGCTCTTGAGCAGGTCAAACAGGTTTTCCAGGCTGAAAAAACTGGGGTTGACCGCCGTGATAATGATCGAAACCACGATAATAATCAGGAGAACGTAGGCTTCATGTCGCCGGAGTAAGGTCTTCATAAAAGGCGCCTCAGTTTCTGCTGCTAATGCAAAGCTGAATATCCTCGGGCGTGCACGCACCGGTGTTGAACTCCTGCACAATACGGCCCTTGTGCATCACCAGCACGCGGTTACAGTTGTTGTACACTTCAGGAACCTCTTCGGAGATCAGCAGTATCGCGATGCCTTTGTTGGCCAGGTCGCGGATGATTTCATGGATGGAATGTTTGGCGGCCACGTCGATACCGATGGTCGGGCCGTCTAAAATGAGCACTTTCGGGTCGGTGGCAATCCACTTGGCCAGCACCACGCGCTGCTGGTTGCCGCCCGAAAGCGTCTGCACCGGAGATTCGGTGCTGGGGATCTTGATGGCAAGCTCGGAAACCCAGCGCGATATCGCGCTCTTGACTTTGGCCTGGTCGAACAGCCGAAAGCGGTTGACCAGTTTTTGCAGCGTGGTGACGATGAGGTTGCTACTGACGGGCTGCACGTTAATCAGCCCCTGGGTCAGGCGGTTTTCGGGCACATAGCCGATGCCCAAACGGGCGGCATCCTGCACCGAATTGATTTTCACCGGTTGGCCTTCCACGCGAATCTCACCGCGGTCGGGCTGGCTGACGCCGAATAGCGACAGCGCCAGTTCGGTGCGGCCTGAGCCAAGCAGCCCGGTGAGGCCCAGGATCTCGCCCGGGCGCAGGCAAAAGCTGATATCTTCATACTCGCTCTGGCGGCTGATGTTGCGGCATTCGAGCACCGGCCCGGCAGTCATATCCGCCTGGGGGACAAAGCGGCTGTACTCCACCTTGCGGCCGGTCATCAGCATGGTCAGGGTTTCGTCATTCAATTCCGAACCGTTATAAACGCCCACCATCTGCCCGTCGCGGATAACGCTGACGCGATCTGCAACCGCCAGCACTTCGTCCAGCTTGTGGCTGACAAACATGGTGGCGATGCCCTTGGACTTCATATCCTGCACCACGGCCAGCAGCGAATCGACTTCCTTCTTGGTCAGCGAGGCGGTCGGTTCGTCCATGATCAACAGCTTGACGCCACGGGTCAGCGCCCGGCAGATGGCCACCAACTGCTGGTCGGCGATGGATATCTCGCCCACCGCAGAGTCCAGCGGCAGGCGCACGTTAATGCGCGCCATGGCGGCTTCTGCCACCCGGCGCAGTTCTTTCCAATCCACCAGCCGAACGTGTCCGGCCACCATCTGGCCCAGGGCGATGTTCTCGGCCACCGTCAGGTTGGGGAACAGCGACAGGTCCTGGTAAATGACCTGAATGCCCTTATCAATCGCGTCGATGGCGTGATGATGGTGTACCGGCTGGCCTTCGATCTCGATGGTGGAACCCGGGTCGGGTGGAACGATCCCGGAGATAATCTTGATCATCGTAGATTTTCCAGATCCGTTCTCTCCGGCCAGACAGTGAATTTCTCCCTGGTCGATGGTGAAATCTACGTTGTTCAGCGCCGTCACACCCGCGTAATGCTTGCTGACGTTACGCAGCCTGATGAAAGGTTCGGCCATACAGATTCCTTGGTAATGGCAATTTATGCAAACTACTCAACCTGGGGGTGGATTATGGATACCACATACTGAGCAGTTACAATTTATGAAAAGTGGGAGCTTCTCGGGGACAGAGAAGCTCCCGGTTGTTGTGAAAGCGCTTAGAATCCCAAGGATTCGGCGTTTTCAGCGTTGATGTCCATGATCAGATCCAGCTTGACCAGGGTGCCGTCGAGGGTGGCTTTGCCCATGCCGGGGATTTCCATGCCGTCGGTGATCTTATTGCCTTCCAGCAGGTACTTGGCCAGCCAGACCATGCCGTAGCCAGCGTCGGCCGGGTTCCACAGCAGGCCTTCCTTCATCGAGCCTTCCTTCAGGTAGGGGGCCGCCTGCGAAGGAATGACGGTGCCAACGACCGCGATCTTATCGGTCAGGCCTTTTTCCTTCAGAGCCTGCGCCGCGCCGATGGGGCCGAGCGAGCCAAAGCCGACGATACCCTTCAGGTCGGGGTAGGCCTTGATCAGTTCGAGGGTCTTCTGGCGCGCCAGTTCCTGGTCTTCGCCGCAGGGGATGCGTTCGGTCACCAGTTTCAGGTTGGGGTACTTGGTCTTGGCATATTCAATGCCGGTGTCCGCCCAGAAGTTGTGCAGCGGGACGGTCAGGCCGCCAACGAAGATGGCGTATTCGCCCGTGTCGCCCATGTGCTTCACCAACTGATCCCAGGCATGCTGGCCAAACTTGACATTGTCAATCAGCTCGAAGTCATAGTCGGTTCCAACCTGGTCGGGGGATTCGTGCGTGATGACGATGATGCCCTTTTCCTTGGCCTTCTGGAACGCGGGCTCAAGCGCCTTGGCGTCATTGGGGACCACGGCGATGGCATCCACACCCTTGGCGATCAAGTCTTCCACGATCTTGACCTGCTGGGCCGGGTCGGCCTGGGCAGGGCCAGTCTGGTAGGCGTTGACGCCCAGTTCCTTCGCGGCGCGGTCGACGCCGGTTTCCACTACGTTGAACCAGGGGATACCGGTGATCTTGACCACAACAGCGATCTCAAACGGTTCCGCGGCGGCCGGTTGTTCGGCGGCAGGCGCGGCGGTGGGGGCGGCAGCCGGCGTGCAGGCCGCCAGCATGCTGAGCATCACGAGCAGGGAGAAAATCCGAACCAAAACCTGTTTGCGCTTCATCTTACACTCCTCTAGTAATACTCTGACGAGAATGGTACAAGCCGGACGCCAGCCATACAGGGGGCAGGCTCGAATCCAGCAAGTGGACAGGAAAGAATGTTTGAAGAATTTGAATCTGCGGTACGGAAAGGCAAATCTACCGCCGCTGGCCGTAGGTCTTGAACTTCTCGCAAATCACTTCCATCTCACTGTCGGGCAAAATGGCGGGCTCGCCCATGCAGCGTGTCTGGTAGTACAGGCGCGAGACCAGCTCC
>CALDSL010000502.1 GCA_937920255.1 uncultured Anaerolineaceae bacterium
TTGCTTTTCGCCGATAATTCCGGTAATATTCGTCTAATCATTGACGAAAGGCTGCTGCCATGCACAAGAGTTTCTTACTGGTTCTGCTGTTCGCGGTTTTGTTGAGCGCCTGCGGCGAAGCGGCGGTTGCGGTGGTTAACCCTCCCGCCCCCACGTCGACTTTGCTCCCGGCAGTGGTTGCCCCGTCCGTTGCGACGGAAACGCCCCGCCTGGCTGACACCGTCACCCCCGCGCCGACTTCTACGCCGGAGCCGACCCTGGCCCCCACGCCGACGCTGCACCCGATGGACATCCGCGCGATGCGCCAGGGCAGCTACCCGGGTAGCGAGATTACGCTGGAGCAGGAGTTGGATCGGGGGATCAATTACCGGCGCTTTTACGCTTCGTATCTCTCCGAGGGGCTGCGCATTTACGCCCTGCTGACCGTCCCGGATGGGGAAATGCCCGAGGGCGGTTGGCCGGCGATCGTGTTCAATCACGGTTATATTCCACCGGACGTGTACGTGACCACCGAGCGCTACATCGCCTACGTGGACCGGCTGGCGAGCGCGGGGTATATCGTCTTCCGCATCGACTACCGCGGCCACGACCGTTCGGAGGGCGAGGCAACCGGCGCGTACGGCAGCCCCGGCTACGCGGCGGACGTGCTCAACGCGGTGGCCTCGCTGAAGCAGTTCCACCAGGCCAACCCGAACAAGATCGGCATGTGGGGGCACTCGATGGGCGGCTACCTGACCCTGCGCGCGATGGTGATCTCACCCGACGTTAAGGCAGGGGTGATCTGGGGCGGGGTGGTGGCCTCGTACCCGGATATGATCAGCCGCTGGCGGCGGGGTATTCCTACGCCGCTGGTGACCAACACGCCCAGCGTTCCCATCGCCGCGCGGCGCTGGCGCACAGCCTGGGTGGCCGAGTTTGGCACGCCGGAGGAGAATCCGGCGTTCTGGGCGGGCGTTTCGGCCAATAGTTACCTGGCGGACCTCTCCGGGCCGGTGCAATTACACCACGGCCGCGCGGATGAAGAAGTGCCGGTGGAGTTCTCCGAAACGCTGGCGCAGCAGATCCAGGCGGCGGGCGGCACAGTGGAGTTGTTCACCTACGAGGGCGACAACCATAATATCAGCAATTATTTCACCGCGGCGATGAATGAGACGGTGGCGTTTTTTGACCGGTATTTGAAATAGATTCTTTTGTATGCGCGGGAGAGGAATTACAGGCGACGTTTTATTTGCTCGCGCAACTGCGGCAGCCAGGCGGTGGGGGCGGCGAGCAGGTCTTCCTCGGTGCGCGCGCCGGACAGCAGGGCGGGCATATCCAGTGGGCTGCCGCTGAAGTTCTCGACGCGGATGCCGAGCTGGTCGAAGATGCACAGGAAGGCGGCGAAGTCCCACAGGTAGACGGTGCGCACCAGCGCCCCGGCGGCGTGGCCGCGCGCCACGTAGGCCAGGTGGGCGGCGGTGGACCCCAGCGCCTTGATGCGCGGGTAGGTGATGTCGTAGCGCAGGTGGGCGTTGGACGGGATTCCCAGGAACACCAGGCGGTCGAGGTAGCGCCGCTCCTCCATGCCCGGGTAGGGCTTGCCGTTCACCAGCGCGCCGCCCTGCCAGCCCCAGTGCATTTCATCGACCATGGGGGAATAGAAGAACCCGGCGGCGGGCTGCCCCTGGTGCATGACGCCCACCGAGATGCCCCAGGATGCCATGCCCCAGATGTACGGGCGGGTGCCGTCGATCGGGTCGATGACCCAGGTGGTCTCGCTGGGCGGGCCAGACGCGCCGCTTTCCTCGCTGAGCACGGCGTGGCCTGGGAAACGGGCGCGGATGTTGGCGGTGAACAGATCTTCGATCTCATGCTCGGCTTCGGTCACGGGGGTTTGGTCGGGTTTGATGTGAATAGAAAAATGGTCGCGCCAGCGCAGGGCGATGTCGCCGGCGTCGCGCATCCAGGACAGGACGGCCTGGATATCTGAGTCATTGAACAGGGTGGAGGGCATGGGTTT
>CALDSL010000503.1 GCA_937920255.1 uncultured Anaerolineaceae bacterium
TCCCACCTTTCGGAGATAAGTATACTTCTCTTCATTTTTTGGCGCAAGTAGTTGATGACCTCGCGCTTTTTTTGTTGAGAAGTCAAGCCGATTTGTCCAACAAAAATGGGCCGGTTGCTACGCGGCCTGTTTTATCTTGCTTTCGCCGCGGCGCACGCGCAGCATCATGATCAGCGCGAACAGCATGAACACCGGCCCGACCAGCATGATGGCATTGTAATTATTGCCCGTCAGGTGGATGAGCTGGCCGTTGATGTTCGGCCCGGCGATGGCGGCCAGGGTGGAGAACATGTAATACAGGCCGGTGTAGGTGCCGATGCGCACGTCATCGGTCATATCCACCACCATGGGCAGTGAATTGACGTTGATCATCGCCCACGACATGCCGGCGAACATCAGGATCAGTCCCACCACCGGCACGACACCCAGGACGGGCAGGCTGGTGAGCCGGATCAGGAGCGTATCCCGCGGCACGAAGTACATCAGCAGCATGCAGGTGGAAAGGGCCAGGATGCCGAGGATGATGGTGCGGCGGCGGCCAATCCGCCCGCCGATGTAGCCGGCTGGCAGGGCGAAGATGACAAACAGCAACGAAAGCTGCCCCAGCAGCCGCGCGCCGTCCTCGCCCGGCAGCCCCAGGTGGTTCTGCGCGTACAGGGTGAAGAAAGCCTCGATAGCATTATAGGCTACGAACCAGAAGAAAATGGCCAGCAGGATCATCAGCGGGCTTTTGTCTTTTTCTTTGAAGATTTCCCGCAAAGCCAGCCACATGCTGGGGCGCTCGCTGCCGGTGGCTTCGTATTCTTTCGGCTCACGCACGAAAGCGAACAGCAGCAAAACCGAGATGATCACCAGACCCGAACCCAGCCAGAATGGGTAGGCTTCATTCATGGCGTACAGCCGGGCGCCGCCCAGCGTGGCCACAATCGAACCAACCCCTCCCATGAAGTTGATGATGCCATTGGCCTGCGAGCGAAACGGCGAGGGGGTGATATCGGGCATGAAGGCCACCACCGGGGTGCGCCAGAAGGCCATGCTGAGCAGCAGCGTGCTGGTGCAGGCTACGAACAGCGGCAGCACCTGTACCAGCGGGATGATGCCAAACACCACCGCCCCAATCGGCGCGCCGATCAGAATGAAGGGCATGCGCCGGCCGATGGGCGTGCGCAGCCGGTCGGACCACGCGCCCACCGGCGGTTGGATCAGCAGCGCGGCGATGTTATCCAGCGTCATAAAGAAACCGATCCAGCGCGGGTCCATCCCAAACCGGTTGTTGAGGAACAGCGGCACGAAGGTGTTGTACGTCATCCAGATAACGGAGACGGCGAAGAAGCCCAGGCCGAGCAAAAATGTTTTCCCGTAGTTGAGTTTCATGGTTCGCTGGTATCCTGTGATGGTGTTTCTGAATCGGGTAGAGATGATAGATATTTTTCGTCCGCGCGGGTAAGGTCGGCGCGCGCAAGCAGATCCGGCCGGCGCAGCCGGGTGCGCAGCAGCGCCTGCTGCCGCCGCCACTTGTCGATTTCGGCGTGGTTCCCGGAGAGCAGCACATCCGGCACGCGCCAGCCGCGGAACTCGGCCGGGCGGGTGTAATGCGGATATTCCAGCAGCCCCGAGGCGTGCGAATCATCCACCGCGCCGGTGGGGTCGCCCAGCACGCCGGGGATCAGCCGCGTCACCGCGTCGATCAGGATCAGCGCGGGCAGCTCGCCGCCGGTGAGCACGTAGTCGCCGATCGAGATTTCGTCAGTCACCAGGTGCTCGCGCACGCGCTCATCGATGCCTTCGTAGTGCCCGCAAAGCAGCGCCACGCGCGGCAGCGCCGCCAGCTCAAACGCCACCTCTTGGGTGAACACCCGTCCCTGGGGCGTGAGCAGGATCAACGGACAGGCAGGCGGCGCGCCCAGCACATCTTCCACGGCGGTGAACACCGGCTCGGGCTTCATCACCATGCCCCCGCCGCCGCCAAAAGGCGCGTCGTCGGTGGTGTGGTGGCGGTCGGTGGTCCAGTCGCGGATATTGTGCAGGGCAACGTCCAGCAGACCGCCGGCGCTGGCGCGCTGGAGGATGCTGCTGTTGAGATAGGGGAGAAATACTTCCGGGAACAGCGTAAAAACATCGAAACGCATAGCACCATTGTAGCCGCAAGCCCGGGGGGTGGCAAGCAAAACGAAAAACCAAAAAAAGCGTAAACACGAATGGGATCGAATTAGCCGAATAACACGAATGATGCTGGATCAAATACTATGGCGAAGATCTTAACAGCCGTTTGCGCTTTGCAGGCCTCGCATAACGATAAACAAGTACCCTCCCTCAGGCGCAGCCTACCCCTTGCGGGGTAAGGACATTCCCTCATGCGCAGCATGCCCTCCCGGAAGGACACTCCCTCACGCGCAGCGTACCCCTTGCGGGGTAGGAACATCGGGACGATGCGGGACGGTGCGGGACGACCCGCGCCTGCGGCTCTGGGCAGGTGTGTGAGCCCCGTCGAAGGGCACAGCCCTGTGGGTACGGCACAGCCTGTAAACCGTTTTATCATGAAAACCTGAATAAGGCTCTATTCGTGCCATACGGTTTTAATCGTTCCTATTCGTGTTAAAGCTCTTTTTGAATTTCTGAACAGGAGAGCCCTATCTGACGATTGCCCTACGTATCTTGTCGCTCCCTGGCAATAATGGTAATATGCAATCATGTATCTTCATGGTAGCCGTTGGAGCATGAATAGGCGCCGGAGGCGCTCCAATCCCATCCGCATCATCTTACTGGTGGTCCTGGTCGGAGTGGGCCTGTATGTCAACCAGGTGGTCGTCCCGGCCACTCCTCCGCTGTTCGTTCCCACCCCCACGCCCACCCGCTCGCCCGAATCGTTCGCGGTGGAGGCCAAACAGTTTGCCGTCGAGGGCAAAATGGCGCAGGCCATCCTGTCGTACGAGGAAGCGGTGCAGTCGGACCCCAAAAACGCCAATAATTACGTCGAGCTGGCGCGGCTGCAGGTGTATGCCGGCAAGTACGCCGAGGCTGTAACCAGCGCCGAAAACGCGCTGCTGCTCAACCCCAACCACTCGATGGCCAGCGCGCTGCGCGGCTGGGCATTGAGCTACATGGAAGAATACCTGCCCGCCGAGGCGGCCTTCAAGCGCGCGCTGGAGATTGACCCCAACAATGCCGCCGCCTACGCCTACCAGGCTGAAATGCTGGCCTCGCAGGTGAGCGCCAACCTGGGCGACCTCGGCACGCTGGATAAGGCCGTGGCGGCTTCGCGCATGGCGCAGCAGATTGATCCCAACCTGATGGAAACCCGCCGCGCGCGCGGCATCGTGTTGGAGTTGACCGGCAACTACGCCGAGGCGGCCGCCGAGTTTGAGGCCGCGGTAGCCATCAACCCCAACCTGGCCGACCTGCACCTGGCGCTGGGGCGCAATTACCGCCAACTGGAAGATTACGCCAGGGCGATTGAAGAGTTCAACCGCGCCAACGCGCTCAACCCGGCCGATCCGCTGCCCGACACCTATATCGCCCGCACCTATGTGACCGTGGGCGAATACGGCAAGGCGATCCAGTACGCCGAGCAGGCGGTGAAAGATGCTGCCGCGGACCCCTACATGTGGGGCAATCTGGGCACCATGTACTACCGCAACCAGCAGTTCAATGAGGCGCTCAACCCGCTCGCGCTGGCTGTGAAGGGTGGGCGCACGCCGGAAGGCGTGGAAGTGCAGGGCCTGCCGCTGGATTACGGCCGCATCGCCGAATATTATTACCTGTACGGGTTGGCCGCGGCGCGCACCGGAGAGTGCGGCGTCGCGCTGCCGATTGCGCAGGCGCTGATGGAAGGCGTGCCCGACGACCAGATCTCGGTGGATAACGCCGACGCCATGATCACCATTTGCCAGGAAATCGCCGATGGCACCTACCAGCTT
>CALDSL010000504.1 GCA_937920255.1 uncultured Anaerolineaceae bacterium
GCCAGCGAAACCGAAATCGGCACATCCTCGCGCTGGCGCAGCACCGCCGCGCGCAACACCTCGCCGGCGCGCGCCGGGTAGATGTTGTTGCCCATGTACCCGATGCACACGATCGAGAACATGCTGTTGGTTGGGATTTTTTTGATCGGCCGCAGCAGGTAATGCCAGCGCCACGTGCGCACCCACCCACCGATGAAATATACCGCCACGCCGGGGATCAGCCACCAGTACTTGGCGGTGCGCACCGTGTCCCACAGCTCGTCCAGCTTCATCCCCCGCAGCGTAAAGTACAGGAATGCGGCACTAATGATCAGTCCAACCCAAAACTGCCATCGTTTCATAGTCGAATTCTATCACGTTCCACGCTTTGCACTGAAATGGCCGGACAAGAAGAAAACGCATCACGAATTACACGAATGGGCCGAATGGTCACGAATGTAAATATTAAAAAAATTCGTGACCATTCGGCATATTCGTGTAATTCGTGATGCTTTTTATCCCCCACTCATTAACACAACCGCCGGGAGGCAGACGCCACCCGGCAGAAGAATTTTCAAACCGTATTCGCGGCGAACGCGATTAGAACGTCGCCACGGCAGCGATCACCATCGACATGATCACTAGAATCGCCAGCGCGGCGAAGATGATCTGATTGCGGCGCAGCGCGCGCTGCTCGCGGGACTGCCCATTGTCCTGTTTTTTCGAACCACTTTTTGCCATTTCTTCCTCCAAACCTAAGGCGGATTCTACCACGGATTCGGCGGCCTGCTACAGCACCGGGTGCATGTGCGACGGCTGCTTCGGAAACAGCACGTTGAGCAGCACACGCGCGGTGGAGTTGGCCCAGGTGTCCTGCGCGGCGTATTCCAGTTCGGCCAGCGTGCGGTACCCGGTGAGCAGTTGCAGGAAGCTCAAACCGGTGAAGGCCGCCATTGGCCAGTGGCTGGTATCCTGCTGCCAGTCGTTAATCTCCGCCAGCCGGCCTTGCTCAAAGCGCAGGCATAGCGCGCTGCGGTAGAACCCCAGCGTCAGTTCGCCGGTGTGGCCGGCGCACAACGACTCCGCCAGGCGCTGCTCCAGCACTGGCGTAATCAGCCGCAGAAACGCCTTAAGATCCGGCACGCGGATGTACCAGGCGTACGGGTCGCGCCGGCGCGGCATGTTGGCTTCGGCCGCGGTGAACAGCGGGTGATCTTCGGCCAGCGAGAAGCAGAACATTTTGCAAGGCTCCTGGGTGCTGGCCGCCACTTCCTGCCCACCCTGCCACACGGCGCGTATGACAGCCGGCGCCACCGCCAACCACGACACCCCGGGCTTCAATTCACAAAAGGTGCAGACCACCATGCTGGTATCCAGATAGGGATAGTAGTTGAAGAACCCCAGCGGCTCGCCCTCGGGCGTTTGGATGATGCGCATCACGCGATAATTCACGTGGCCTTCATCCTTGCTGAGCAACTCGTAGCGCCATTCCTCCCGGCTGCGGTGATTGACCACCAGCCGGTGGCGCTGGCCGTACTCGAAGCACTGGTTGATGAAGTCCAGGTCGGCCTCCAGCGCCGGGCGCACCAGGTACGGCTCGGACGCATCCGCCGCCAGCGCCGGCACATTGGCTTCATAGCCGCCATGCCAGCCGTCCAAGTCCAGCGTCATTTCGTAATCAAACAGCCGGTAATAATAGGGGATGCCGGTGATACCCAGCATCATCTGACCGCGCTGGCGCGCCCACTGGTGCACCACGTCGAATTGCTTGCGCACCAGCCCGCGGTTGCGATACTGCGGGTCGGTGCCCACGAACTCGGGCTGCCCGGCCGGGAAGCGGATACCCGCGTACGACCAGGTCTGCGACAGCAGGCACAGGCTGGAAACGATCCTGCCGCCGGCGTCTTCCACCACGGTGAAATCCTGCGGGCCGCAGGTCGGCAGCCGGCCCTGAAGCAGATTGCGCACCGCCACCCCCACGCGCGGATCGGGTTTTTCGTCGCCATGAATGCGCGCGTTGAAATCTTCCAGCGCCTGCACGTCATCCGCAGTCGCGGCGCGCAACACCAGCCCATCCCCCAGATGCCACGGCAGTTCGATCCCTGGTTGGTTGTCCGTCATGGTTCCCTCGTTGATTGTTGTTTGATTTTGGAGTTGTGTTGGAAAATTGGATAAGAAAAGCCCGGGGAAAGTCCCGGGCTGATGAGGACGCCCCCGCCCCAGGGCCGCCCTGTCGGATGGACAATGAATTATTTCGGTTCGGTCGCGGACGAAGATTTCGTGCTATCGCTGGCCGGTTTGTTCTCGGCCGGTTTGGTGTCGCTGGATTTTTCCTCGCCGTGCGAGCCGCTGGCGCGCGAAGCGCCCGACGGCGAACGGTGGTCAGTGGCATAGAAGCCGGATCCTTTGAACACGATTCCGACCGGAGTATATACCTTGCGCAGCTCCTTCTTTCCGCATTCAGGGCAGCGGGTGAGGGGCTGATCACTAAATTTTTGGGTCTTTTCGAACTGGACCCCGCAGCTTTCGCACCGGTATGTGTAAATCGGCATAAACATCACCTCGAATTGCTAGAGGACACACTTTTGATACAACCACATTATTATATATCGATTCCGGTTCAAAAACAAGCACGGGTTGCTATTTGTCGCAACCCGCCGCCCGGGTTACAATGAAGGTGGAGAACCCCATGCCCGAACTGGTCTGCCTTGGCGATTGCTGCATCGACTACTACCTGCCCCCGGTCGGGCGCGGGTATGCCGGCGGCAGCGCGGTGAACGTGGCGGTGGCGGCGCACGCTGCCGGCCTGCCAGCCGCGTGCGCCGGCGCGCTGGGCGATGACCCTGCCGGCCAGGCGGTGCTGAGCCTGCTGGCCGCGCGCGGCGTCGACGTTACGCACTTCCTGCCCGTCCGCGGCCCCACGCGGCGCGTGCCCATCCGCGTCACGCCCGACGGGCACCAGTACGCGCACGAGATGATGCCGCCGCGCCGCCCGTTCCAACCCACGCCAGAGATGCTGGTGTTCGCCCTCGGCGCCAGCGCCGCGCACCTCAACTGGTTGGACGACCCCCGCCAGGCGCTGCCGGCCCTGGCCCGCCCCGGCGGACCGCGTATCAGCCTGGATTACGGCGCGCGCAGCGATTCCGATCTGCTGGAAGATACCCTGCCGTATGTGCAGATCGCCTTCTTCGCCCTGCCCGCGCCGCGCGCGGCCGCCGCTGAAGACCTGGCCCGCCTGGCCGCGGCGCGCGGCCCGCGGCTGGTGATCGTCACCCTGGC
>CALDSL010000505.1 GCA_937920255.1 uncultured Anaerolineaceae bacterium
CGTTCCAGCTTACCGGATCACGTTATCAACATGAACGTGCAGCCCATTATCCAGAGGGCGCATGCAGATCAAGCCGTCAGCGTTGAGATCGACCTTCAGGCCAATATGATGTTCATGGTGTTCCCCCTCATGCATGCCCACCTCATGCGTTTCAAATCCAACCGGGCACGAGCCAGTCACCTTCTGGGCATCCGCGGCCTGCGCCACGGAGACAAACCCAAAGGCCAGCACGAATACTACCAGTAAAGCGAGCAGTGTTTTTCTCATGTTCAGGTTTCCTTTCGATACGGTGCGCACCGGTAAGTAAATCGGATGGATTTTATCATAATTATATCGGTTCTTTAGGTTGGGTTGAAGGGGCGTAAGGCCAATATATTACGAAATGCATGCTGCCCCTGAAACCCAACAGCATAAGCCAACGGTGAAATGTTGGGTTTCGCAAAGAACGCTCAACCCAACCTACTTTTTACTCGCATCCTTCGAACATCAAAAACTGCATCACCCCGCTACCCCAATCGGCGGTGTAAACACCATTTCGCACCCAACGCTTGAAACTTGAATATGGCCATTCGCTTGGGCTGCCAACAAATCCATGCTTGACCGGGTTGTAGTGAATGTAATGCAGGTGATTTTCAAAATCCTTCTCATCACGAATGCAGTGCTCCCAAAACCGTCGCTGCCAGACTGTCTTCTCTTGTTTGCCGGCCCTTGACACGGTTAATGTCCCTGTCAGATTTTGTACACGGTGGGAAAAATAGCTTTTGATCAACCGCCAGCGCATCGAATAATCATAATCACCATCGGGAAGCGTCCAAATCGCGTGAAGATGATCGGGAAGTATGACGCATGCATCCAATTGAAATGGATGACGATCCATCACATATCGGATGGCTTCTCGAAGAAGATCAACCTGTCTCTTCTCCGCCAGAATCCGCACCCGGTTATAAGTCACGAGCGTGAAAAAGTATGTTCCCCCAAGCATGATGGAGCGACGATATTTCATGGCATTTATTCTTGTCGTAAAGAAACATTCGTAGGTTGGGTTGAAGGGGCCAAAGGCCAATAAATTACAGAAGGCATGCCGCCCCTGAAACCCAACATCATGAGCCAACGGTGAAATGTTGGGTTTCGCAAAGAACGCTCAACCCAACCTACCTATTATTCGCTACAAGTTTTATTTGCTTGTCTTCTTAAAATCCTGAAACAAAAAAGTCGGAATTGGATCACCGATGAAATTCCACAAAACCAATTCCTTATCTTCATCAACAACATATAATTCGGAGTAATATACATTATACGCGTCGGTAGATTTATTGTAATGCTCAAACCGGATAAATACCCCTGGCACATCTATAATAGATCCACCTTCATCATAGCCTAAGATACTATCAATATTCCACGTACAAGTTGCACGTGCATCACCCTCTTGAAGCACAGTGTTATTCACCGCCCAATTTTCCACAATTTCAACTTCGCAGACACCATCTTCTTGAAAGTTTATTGATTTCCACGGGGCATTTAACTCTCTACGTTCTATGTCGGTTTGCTGGAAATAATCATCCGCCCTTGCTTCTGAGTCTGGCGTAATGTTCCATGTTCCAACAAGCTCTGATTGTTGGATATCTCTATCAATATATCTTTGAGGAAATTCGACAGGAAACAAAAGCTCAAGAATACCGCATGATGCAAATATCAACGGTGTCATCAGAATCAATGGATACTTAAATTTCATATTTTATAGAAGAGGAACCTGCGTAACGTTGGATCTATCCATCTAGGTACAATCTTTAAATACACTCGACCTATTTTTTCAAACAAAACTTAATGACGATATCGGTTAATCAGAGAATTATCTATGGGCCCGGAAGGATTCGAACCTTCGACCAAGCGGTTATGAGCCGCGCGCTCTGCCGCTGAGCTACGGGCCCGGCAGAAGGAACTGGCGCTCCAAAATTATATCACGTTCTCATGCCATGCCGGCAAAGCGTCATCCCGCGGTGTAGCGGTAGCCTCTGCCCGGAGCGGTCTGTATCCGCTCGGCGCCGATTTTGACCCGCAAGCGGCGGATGAGCTGCGCCAGGCTGTCGTCGCGCAGACCTTCAATTTGTTTTTCTTCCGGCCACACGGCGCGGATCAAATCGTCTTTGCCGCAAATCTGGCCAGTGTGCGCCCGAAAATATGCAAGCAGACGGTATTCGCTGGCCGTCAGATCAAGGCCAGATTCCGCTGGTTCTGGATTCGGCCTTCCCAACAATGGATGTCCTGTTAACCCAGACCGGCGCAAATCCTCACTGGTGGGGGCATCGCTCCAGAATTCCTGCACACGGCGCTGGATTGCCGGGTGCGCGGTCAACGCGCTATACTCCAGCGCGCATCCGGCTGCATGGGCCTCGCAGCATGCGCGCAGCAGGGATGGGTACGCCCAGGAGAGTTCCACCAGCCGGTCGATGACCGCCGCTTCCCAGGAGACTCCATGCCGCGCGGCAAATTGCCGGGCACTCCACTGCGCGTCCGCCGTGCTGAGCGGTCCCAGCCAGATCGTGTTGGCATAAAATAGCTCAGCCATCTCGCCACCAGATGCCAGGGGCCGGCGGGTGGATATGACGTAGGTCAACTGGTATTTATGCTCATCGCGCAGCGCGCGCAGCGGGCCATAGGTCTCAGCCTGTTCCTCTTCGTTTAACGCATCATAGCGGTCGAACAACATGCACAGGCCGTAGGGGAATTGCCCGATTCTCGCACGCAAAGCCGCCTGTAGGCCAGTCGTTTCTTCTTGCTCACTCGAGCCAGTGTCCGTTTGCAGCGCCTGGCCTGCCAGCTGAAACAATCCAGCCGCGCTTGCGGGCCGGGCGCGGTTACCATCCACCAGCACGAAGGCCGGGTTGCGCACTCCAACTTGCGCGGAAACCCGGTGAAACAAAAAGCCGATCAAATTGCTCTTGCCAGCCCCACTCAGCCCCACCAGCGACACGCATTCACCGCTGCGCACCGCGGCGAGAATCTGTTGTATCTCAGCACTGCGATAATGATCCGGATATGCATCCCAGACAGACATAATGCTCCCAAATTTGTGTCGTTTATCCGACGCGAATTGATGTATGATACGAATGGTAGCATATTCCCCTTCCCCGGGGAACTCCCAGCAAAGAATCATTCGATCGATAGAACAAGGGATCATTGGCGATGACCCGGCGCAAACGCTTCATTCTGGCTCTGATTGGCCTCGCGCTGCTGGCAATTTCAGTAGCAGCGTTGATCTATGTGTTGGGACCAATCCCAACGCTTTCGGAGCAGACGCCGATTTTGCCAACTCTGTTGACACTGCCACCGGGAAGCATCAAATGAAGCCGCGCCGCTCCGCAATTTCCCTGTTGTTTCTCATTCTTAGCGGCATTCTGCTGATCGTCATTGCATCCTGTTCGCCCGCCGCCACCGTGCCACCCGCCCAATCCCCGGCCGAGGAACAGCCGGAGCCACAGCCCGCAGCAACCGGTGCACCACCTGCCCCGACGCAGCCAGTTCCAACCCAAGAGGAGGTGATTGAGGGACGGTTGGTCGAAATGGAATGGCCGGAATCGATGCGCCTGGACGATTCAGATGTGATCCGGCTGGCGCTGGTTCCCAGTGAAGACGGATATGTGGCCAGGGCAGAGTTTCCAGATCACAGCCTGCAAACCAAAGAGGTTCCCGTTCCACGCCCGAACGGCTACATATTGTATGCCAGCGCCCGCCTGGATGGCGCCGGGTTCGACATCGCGCCCACTGGCGATCAGGAGCGCTATGTTCCGGTGGGCGAGGAGGTAGCCTGGCGCTGGTCATTGGCTGCGCAAAGACCCGGCCAACATCGCCTTTCCGTGCAACTGTATCTGCGCTGGATCCCCGGCCCGGGAATACAGGGAGAGGTGATCGAGTCGCAGGTATTTGCGCGCGGGCTGGATGTGCAGGTAACCTCCTTCTTTGGGCTCAGTGCCGCTCAGGCGGCAACCGGCGGAATGATTGGAGTGCTGCTGGGAAGCGGTTTTTTGTTGGTGGCCCTGGTTTGGCGCGCCAGCCCACAAATGGCTGCGCCCGCGAGTCGAGCACGGTTCGAAAGGCTGGAAACCAATCCCGCGGTACGCATCGAAACGCCGCCCAAATTAACCCTGGCGGATGAGGAGGCGCAGTTGCTGCGGGCATTGTTTGGCCGCTACGATCGCATGATGATTGAAGACGAATTTCTCTCGGGCTATTCCGGCGCGCGCACCTTCCTGGTACGCCCCATCCGGCCGGGCGGCGAGGCAGACGCTCAAACAATTGTTAAACTGGGCCATCAAGCCGCCATCCAACAGGAATTTGAGAATTACGAGAACTTTGTGAAAGACCGCCTGCCGCCGATTACAGCACGCATCCAGCGACCACCGGTAACGTTGAAAGCCCGCGCCACTGGTAAACCCACCATCGCCCAGCGAGCAGCGATGCAGTACACATTTATCGCCGAACCCGGGCGTTCACCGGTCAGCTTGCGGCGGTCACTGCTCGATCACGTTAACCCCGCGGAAATATTGCGCCTGTTTGAAACGTTTGGCCCAAGTTGGTGGATGCAGCGCCGCCCAGCGACCTTCCGTCTCAGCCAGGAATATGACAGTCTGCTGCCGCCGCATTTCGTTCTGGAACCCCAGCCGGAGTTGCGGTCAAATGTTGATCTACCCGTCATCAGCGAATCTTCGCAAGCAGGAGCGCTACATTTACCGGTTGGAGCTTTGTGTCTTATCCAGTCCTTCTCGCATGCAGAACTACGCGCAGACGGCCAATCGCTGTCACTGGCTGGTATACCGGCGGCCGGCCAGCCACCGCTGCGTTTGCGCTGGCTAAGCAACCGCCCGCCGCAGGGAACACCGGCGCGCATTGTCGCGACCCGCATGGATCTACTGCGCGGTTATACCACCGACTTGGAGCGCTTCAGCCTGCCTGATCCGCTTGAGCGTCTTCCTAGTCTACTGGATGAGATGGTCAGCGGCACGTATTCCGTCATCCACGGCGATCTGAATCTCGAAAATATCCTGGTCGGGCCGGGCAATTTGGTCTGGTTGATCGATTTCGCCCAGACGCGCGAAGGCCATCCATTGTATGACTTTGCTCACCTGGAATCGGAACTGATCGCGCACGTGTTATCCATAAAAAGTGAGACACCGTGGTCTTATCTCCAGCGTTGGCAGGCAGGCCAGGATCCGTTGCTATCCGCCGTGCATTCGATCGCGGCGCGCTGCTTATTTGACCCGGCCAGGCCGCGCGAATACCACCTGTCGCTGGCTATGGCCTGTCTTGGCGCGCTGAAATATCCAAACCTGTCCCAACTGGCGCGCCACTGTCTCTACCTGACCGCCGCGGATCTCATTCAAACGCTGTAGACGCCTGCGCCGTTCGCCAGTTTGTCACAGCGTTGTCATCCGCATGTCAACGCGATATCAAGCCCCGCGCCGGCCAAAGGGCTATCCTCTATGCAAAGGAGGATCGCCCAAATGAAAACCAAACTTGTTTCCACCCTGATCATCTTTGTTCTCGTAATTACTTTGCAGGCCTGTTCTCCTGCGGCCACCGTGACGCCCGCCCCCATCGCGGTAGAACCCCAAAGCCCCCGGCAGAACGCGCCTTCCGCCGCTGAGCAGCCGCGGCCCGCGGCTACATTTGCTCCGCCGGTGGAAGAATTCTATGCTCCTCCGGCTCCTGATAATCAGTTTGAAGACCCAGGTATCAATCCGCAGACGGATACGCGCTACGATCATCTCTCGACCTTTGCACTGGACGTAGACACAGCATCCTACAGCGTGATGCGCCGTTATATTCAGGATGGTAATCTACCCCCCTACGACTCGGTGCGCGTTGAGGAATACGTCAATTCCTTTGACCCCGGCTATACCGCGCCCAACAACGCCGCATTTACCATCTATGCCGACGGGGCTCCCGCTCCGGCTGGTTTTGAAGAATATTTCGAATACGAACCGCGCGGTTCAGACTACATTCTGCGCTTTGGGGTTCAAGGCTACCGCGTGCCCGATGCTGAGCGCAAGCCCGCCAACTTAACTTTCGTGATCGATGTTTCCGGCTCGATGAACATGGAAAACCGGCTGGAGCTCGTCAAGCGATCGCTGCGGCTGCTGGTCAACCGCCTGGATGGGCGCGACAGTGTCGCCATCATCGTCTACGGCACGGATGCGCGCCCGGTGCTTCGCCCCGTCTCCGCAGATCGCAAGAACACCATCCTGCGCGCGATCGATCGCCTGTCTGCCGAAGGCACCACCAACGTTGAAGCGGGCCTGCAATTGGGCTACCACTATGCCAATCAGACGTTCCAGGAAGGCGCGATCAATCGCGTGATCTTGTGCTCCGATGGTGTCGCCAACACCGGCAACACCGATCCCGAGATCATCTTAAGCGAAGTGGAACGCTATGTCCGCCAGGGGATCACCATGACCAGCATTGGCGTCGGGATGGGTAACTTCAACGATGTAATGATGGAAAAACTGGCTGACCGCGGCGATGGTTCGTACTACTACGTCGATACGCTGGATGAGGCGCGCAGCGTGTTTGTGGATAACCTGACTTCCACCCTGCAGGTGATCGCCAAGGATGCCAAAGTCCAGGTTGATTTCAACAGCGAAATCGTCGAAAGCTATCGTCTGATTGGTTATGAGAATCGCGCGATTGCCGACGAAGATTTCCGCGATGACAGCGTAGACGCTGGCGAACTGGGCGCGGGTCATTCCGCGGTTGCCCTGTATGCAGTCCGGCTGCGCCCAGGGGCAGAAGGACGTCTGGCCACCGTTCAACTACGCTGGGAAGACCCTGATAACGGCAACGTGCAGGAGATCAACGGCAACTTCAACACCTGGGAACTCGCCAGCCGGTTTGAGGACAGCACTCCTCGCTATCAATTGGCCGTCACTGTCGCCCAGTTCGCCGAGATCCTGCGGGAAAGCGGGTACGGCGGTGATATCAGCCTGAATGATCTCGCCC
>CALDSL010000506.1 GCA_937920255.1 uncultured Anaerolineaceae bacterium
CGTTTCACAACAGCGACGGTCAGGCTGTCGGCGATCTGGACTTCGTCATAGGCGCGGACGGGGATTTCCATGGTGATGATCTCGCCCGGGCGGGCGTACAGCTCGCCTTTGCGCACCACCAGGTTGCCCTTGCTGCGCACTTCCACCCACACCGGCTGTTCAATTGGCTGGCGCACGCGCAACTGCAGGCGCACGTTGTTGAAGGCCAGGCTTTCGCGGTCGAGGGTCTGCGGCACTAGGTAGCGTACGTTTTCGCCGGGGATGAGCGGCACGTGGGCGGTCTCGCGGCGGCGCTCCTGCACGGCGAACTTGGCCGCGCTGGCCCCGGCCTGCTTGCCGGCTTCGGACACCCAGTCCACCAGGTCGTAGACGTGCACCACGTTGCCGGCGGCGAACACGCCGGGCACGTTAGTTTCAAAATGGTCGTCCACAAACGGGCCGCCGGTGATTGGATCAATCTGCACGCCGGCCAGCCGCGACAGCTCATTTTCGGGGATCAAGCCAACCGACAGCAGCAGCGTGTCGCACGGGATGATCTGCTCGGTGCCGGGGATGGGCGTCCAGCGCTCGTCCACCTGCACCGATTCGACCGCTTCAACGCGGTCTTTGCCGATGATGCGCTGCACGGTGTGGCTGAGGTTGAGCGGAATGTCGTAATCCATCAGGCACTGGACGTAGTTGCGGGTGAGGCCGGTGAGGAAGGGCATCACCTCCAGCACACGCTCCACATGCGCGCCTTCCAGCGTCAGGCGGCGGGCCATGATCATGCCAATGTCGCCCGAGCCGAGGATGACGTAGCGCTCGCCGGGCATATAGCCTTCGACGTTGACCCAGCGCTGGGCGGTGCCGGCGGTGTACACGCCGGCCGGGCGGGCGCCGGGGATGCGGATCTGGGCGCGGGTGCGCTCGCGGCAGCCCATGGCCAGCACGATGGCGCGCGCCTGCACATCCACAAACCCGCTGCTCTTCCCGCTGGCCAGGATGCGCCGCTGCGGGCTGATATCCAGCACCATGGTATCCAGCAGCGGCTCGACGCCCAGCGATAGGGCGTCATTAATGAAGCGCTGGGCGTAGGCCGGGCCGGGCAGGTCTTTGTGGAACACTTCCAGGCCAAAGCCGTTGTGGATGCATTGCTGCAAGATTCCGCCCAGCTCCTTGTCGCGTTCGATCAGCAGCACATCGTCCGCGCCGTTCTGCTTGGCGGCGATGGCCGCGGCCAGCCCGCCGGGGCCGGCGCCGATGATGACGACATCGTATTTATGCAAGCGGGTCATGGCCGTCCTCCACTTCTTTGGTGCGGCGCGTCAGAAAGGCGGAATCGACGCCTTTTTTGGTCACCTGCTCGAGCGGGAGACCCAGTTCCTGGGCCAGGATGGCGACCACGCGCGGCATGTCGAACGAGCCCAGGCAGCGACCGGTGCCCAGGTAGGTGCGGCGCTTGATGGCGTCGTAGGTGCGGGCGGGGATGGGCGCGTGGATCTCGGCCAGGATCTCGCCTTCGGTGACGGTCTCGCAGCGGCAGATCACGCGCGCGTAAGCCGGGTTTTCGCGGATCAGCTTGTGCTGTTCCTCGCGCGGCAGGGTGCGGAAATGCGGGCGCGGCGGGCGAATGGGGTTCCAGTTACGTTTCTCCTGCATCGGCAGCCCGGCTTCGCGCAGCAGCTCGACCACGCGCATGGCGATGGCGGGGGCAGATGTCAGCCCCGGTGATTCGATGCCGCCCAGGTTGACCAGCCCGCGCTGGTTGGCAGGGACTTCGATCACAAAGTCGTTGGCGGGGGCGTTGCCGGTGGCGCGCAGGCCGGCGAACATCGAGATGGTGTGCGATGGTTTCAGACCAGGGACCAGCTTGCGCGCGCCATCCCAGATTTCGGCCAGGCCGGCGGGGGTCATGCCGTTGTCGTGCTTGTCGGCGGCGGGGACCGAGTTGGGGCCGATGATAGCGTTGCCGTGGGTGGTGCTGGTGACCAGGATGCCCTTGCCTTTGGCGGTGGGCACCGGGAACATGACGTTGTTGACCTGAATTTCGGCGCGATCGAGCACAACGTACTCGCCGCGGCGGGGCGTGATGCAGAACTCGGGGCGCACGCCGGCTTTGTGCATTACCTCGTCGGCGAACAGGCCGGCTGCGTTGACGGCGCACGAGCAGCGGAAATCGCCGCGGTTGGTGCGCACCCCTACCACGCGCCCGGCGGAGAGGATGAAGTCTTCGAAGCGGGTTTCGAGCATGAGCGTGACGCCGTTCTGTACCGCGTTTTCGGCGGCGGCCACCACCGCCATGAACGGGTCGCAGATGCCGCCGGTGGGCGCCCACAGCGCGCCGCTGACTTCGGGGTTGATGTTAGGTTCGCGGGAGCGCATCTGCTCGCCGGAGATCATGTGCATGCCGGGCACGCCGTTGTGGCGGCCCTGGTCGAGCAGCGTCTCCAGCATGGGCAGCTCGTCCGCGCCGACGGCGACGACGTAATCGCCGCGGCGGTCAAATTCAAAGCTGAGCTCGCTGGCCAGCGCGTCCCACATGGCATTGCCGAGGACGTTCATGGTAGCCTTGAGCGTGCCGGGCTGCGGGTCATAGCCGGCGTGGATGATGGCCGAGTTGGCCGAGGAGGCCCCCATGCCGATATCGGCTTCTTTATCGATCAGCAGGATGTCGAGCTGGTAGCGCGAGAGAAAGCGCGCCGTCATGCAGCC
>CALDSL010000507.1 GCA_937920255.1 uncultured Anaerolineaceae bacterium
CAACCTCCAACCTGTGAGATGTAGAACAATCAGAGGTTATTATATCAGAGCGGTATCCTTGTGGGTAGCTTATACCCTACCGGCATAGGATTTGTAGAGGATGGGAAAAGAGCGTTAGCACGATTAAAAGCCGAATAAGACACGAATGCCACGAATAGAACAATATCCATATCTTTCGTTTTATTCGTGGTATTCGATCCTTATTCGGCTCGTATTAGTGTTAATGATTTTCCCTATGTGGTCGCATACTGGGTGGCGTGCTATAATCGAAACTCGATGCAAACAGACGGAGGTGCATGAATGGAAACAAACGGGCGGATTTACCTGGATTACGCCGCGACAACCCCCGTGGATGAGCGCGTGCTGGAGAAGATGCTGCCGTATTTCAAGACCAACTTCGGCAACCCTTCTTCCATTCACATCTGGGGTCAGCAGGCCGACGCCGCGATTGAAGAAGCGCGCGAATCGGTGGCCTCTTCGCTTGGCGGCCGCCCGGAAGAGATCGTCTTCACCTCCTGTGGAACAGAAAGCAGCAATCTGGCCTTGCGCGGCGTAGCCATGGCGCGCCGCAAGAAGACCGGCGCCAACCACATTCTGATCAGCCCCGTTGAGCACCACGCCGTGTTGCACACGGCGCAGCAGTTGGGTGAAGTGTACGGTTTTGAGGTCGAACAATTGCCGGTCGATCCGTACGGCCGGGTGGATCCGGACGATTTGCGCCACTACCTGCGCCCCGAAACCGCGCTGGTTTCGGTGATTTATGCCAATAATGAGATCGGCACCATCAATCCCATCGCCGAGATCGGCGCCATCTGCCGTGATGCCGGCGTGCCGTTCCACAGCGACGCGGTGCAAGCCGCCGCGCACCTGCCGGTTAACGTGGCCAGCGACATGGTGGATCTGCTGTCCATCGGCGCGCACAAATTTTACGGGCCGAAGGGCGTCGGGGCGCTGTACGTGCGGCGCGACACCGAGCTGGTGCCCTCCCAGACCGGCGGCAAGCAGGAAGAAGGTCGGCGCGCCGGCACGCAGAACGTGCCTTACATTGTGGGCATGGCCGAAGCGCTGCGCCTGGCGCAAACCGAGGCGGTCGCCTGGATCGAGCGCGTTACCGCGCAGCGTGATCATTTGATTGGCGGGGTGTTGGAAGCAGCGCCAAACGTGCGCCTCACCGGCCACCCGGTCGAAAGGCTGCCCAACCACGCCAGTTTTGTGTTTGAAGGCGTGGACGGAAACCTGCTGCTGATGCTGCTGGATTCCGCCGGTTTTGCCTGCTCATCCGGGTCAGCCTGCAAGGTGGGCGATCCGCAGCCATCTGATGTGTTGACGGCCATCGGTCTTTCGCGCTCATGGGCGCTGGGGTCGCTGCGCGTGACCCTCGGTCGCGAGACCACTGCCGGGCAGATCGAAGCCTTTCTGCGCGCTTTACCCGACCTGGCGCAGCGCGCGCGGGTCTAGAAGGGACGGCGGTGATGGCGGAGCGCGGCAAAGTTGTGGTGGCCATGAGCGGCGGCGTCGATTCATCCGTGGCAGCGGCGCTGCTGGTGGAGCAGGGCTACGACGTGACCGGCATGATGCTGCGCCTGTGGAGCGAGCCTGGTAGCGAGGAGAGCAACCGCTGCTGCACCCCAGACGCGATGATGCTGGCGCGGCGCGTAGCCGCCAAACTTGCCATCCCATTTTACGCGGTGGACGCCCAGGAGCCGTTCCGCCAGCGCGTGGTGCAGTCTTTCTTTGACGGCTACGCTCGCGGCGAAACGCCCAACCCTTGCACCGCCTGCAACCGCGAAATCCGCTGGGGGTTGCTGCTGGAGCGCGCCCGCGCCCTGGGGGCAGAATACCTCGCCACCGGGCATTACGCTCGTCTGGAGCGCGATGAGAGCGGTACAGTGCGCCTGCTGCGCGGGCTCGATCGGGGTAAAGACCAGAGCTATGTATTAAGCGTGCTCGGCCAGGAACAACTGCGGCAAACGCTGCTGCCGGTTGGCGCATACGAGAAGGCGCGCATCCGCGAGATCGCGCACCACTACCGCTTCCCCGTGGCAGACCGGCCGGACAGCCAGGATCTGTGCTTCCTGGCCGGCGGCGATTACCGCGCCTTCCTGCAGCGCCACGTGCCCGAGGTGGCGCGCCCGGGCAAGATCATCAACCGGCAGGGGCAGGTGCTGGGTGAGCACCAGGGCCTTGCGTTCTACACCATCGGCCAGCGCAAAGGCATCCGCATCGCCGCGCCCGAGCCGTATTATGTGATCGAGAAGGATATGGGCAGCAATGCGCTGATCGTCGGCGCTCTTCACGAGCTGGGACGGGCGTCGCTGCTGGCGGAAGGCGTCAACTGGAATAGCGGCGCAGTCCCGCAAGACAGCTTTGAAGCCGAGGTCAAAATCCGCTACCGTGCCAGGGAGGCCCCGGCGGTGGTGTCGCCGGTGGGCGAGGCGGAAGCGCGCGTGGAATTTCAGGAGCCTTTGCGCGATATCACCCCCGGCCAGCGTGTGGTATTCTATCAGGGTGAGGTCTGCCTGGGCGGGGGCACCATCCGCGCGTAATCAACGGATACAGCAAGGAAGGGGTGGGGAATGACGGTACCGGCGCTGTTGTTTGGAATTCTCGTATCCACCATGATGGGAGCCATGCTGCATGTTGTGGTGGGCGGCGGTTTGTGGCGTCTCGGCCTGTACATCGTGCTGGCCTGGATCGGCTTCTGGGGTGGACATATACTCGGCTCCAGCCTCGGATGGACGTTCTGGTCGGTCGGCCCGCTGCACCTGGGAATGGCGCTGCTGGGCGGACTGGTGGTGCTATTCATCGGTTACTGGCTCAGCCTGGTGCAGGTGGAAAAGAAATAGAAAAGCACCCTCCCCAAGGGAGGGTGCTTTGAAGTCCTTTGTAATCCTATCTGGTATGCCGAATGGTTCTGGGCTTAGACGAGTTTGACGTTGGCAGCCTGCAGACCCTTGGGGCCTTTTTCAATCGTGAATTCTACCTGCTGGCCTTCTTCAAGGTTGCGGAAGCCTTCAGCGGCAATCGCGGAATAGTGGACGAAAACATCGGGGCCGCCCTGACGCTGGATAAAGCCGTAGCCCTTGCTGGTATTGAACCATTTGACAGTGCCGGTTACACGTTCGCTCATTTCGATTAAACTCCTGGGAACTAAAAAACGGATGGGTCGTACTTGGCATCGTGGTCTGCAGCAAACCTTGCTCAGGGAGCATTTTCTCGGTTAAAAGAAAAGCTCCGGTCTAAAAGGACTCCGAAATTGACCGGGACTGAGAGGGGATGACTGAATGACCACGTACCATAATCTGCACACATTTTAAACCCAAATTGGCAGATTTGTCAATCCTTTTTGACACAAACTATTTACAAAAACCCCGATATTGTACTGATTACTTGAGCAACGCCATAAATATATGTAATCATTAATGACCTATTTGCGTTAATAAGTGTAGAATTCCGAACACCCAATTGACAACGATCTCCTGGCTCGGTAGAGGAGAGAAGAGATGAATAACCCCAAATATTGCCAGCGGTGCGGGCAACCCGTGCCAGGAAATGCCCTGGTATGCCCTTCGTGTGGAATGCCGGCGGAAGGCGTCACTTTTTTTGCTCCGGATCAAGAATCCAGCGTCGCTGGCGGGCGCGCCAGACGCGGCATCGTCTACTGGATTGGGCTGCTGGCCATGATTGGCGGAATTATCACTTCGTGCCTATCCGTTTCGGTCATCGCGCTGCATTATCTGGGAGTTTTCGGTTCCCCTGTGCCGTCCAATCCAACCGCCGCGCCGGTGGCATCCCAATCCGAGCCATTGGCCGCAATTGTTTCCACCCAGACGCCAATACCGCAACCAACGAACACGGCGCCAGAAGCCCTGCCATCCGCCACGCCGGTTCAGTCAGCCCAAACAGTACCAGCAGATCAACCTGCTCCGCCAGCCACTGCTTCGCAGAGCGGGATGTATATGGAAGATTTTTCCAATGTCAACAGCGGATGGAACCGCCGGTACGAAGACGCCTACAACGAGGATTATGCGCCAGACGGAAATTATCGCATCGAATTAAAGCTGGCCGAGGACATGGCGGTGGCGGTGCCGCCATATCCATTCCAACACCCGATCAACAATATGATCGTCAGCGTCAATGCGCGCGGCGAGGTGGGTAACGGTTTCATTGGTGTGTTGTGCCACCTGCAGGATGGAAAAAGTTTTTATCGCGCCGGAATTGCCAACGGTTATTACACCGTCAATAAGGTCATCGATGGCCAGTTAACCCACCTGACCGACCCGGTCTGGAAACCGATGATTGCCTACGATCCCGACCCGGACGGCAGCGTCAAAATCACCCTGGCCTGCATGGACGGCCGCATCCAGTTGATGATTGATGACATCGGGCAGGAAATCATCACCGACACCGATCTTACCGAAGGTGATGCCGCCATCTTCGTCTGGGCTGGCACGCAGCCTGATGATGAAGGCGTGTACATGCGTGGCTATTTTGACGATTTCTCGGTGGAATTGCCATAGGAACAGGCTGACTGAGCGGGAGGGGTTATGAAAGCAATTAAGCTTTCGAGAGGTTCCGGTCGCATCAACCGGTGGGGTCGAATACTGCTGGCGGTTGTATTTGGGCTGCTTCTACTCCCTGCTTCCTTTCCACCACAACTGGCGCGGGCTTTCGCTCCCCCATACCAACCGCCGCTTCAAGAGCCGGAACCTGAGGGGGTCTGGCGGCTGATGAACACAGACCAGAGCCAGGAATGGCAAGGCGACAATTTCCATGGATTGAAGTCTGAATATAACGCCTTTTTTAATGGTGATCGTATCGGCGCGGTGTACACCCAATTCAACATCCGCTTCAATGACAAACAACCGGTAACCATCGCCAGCTCGCTGACCGGCACCTGCGCGTGGGCCTGGGACGGTGGTTCGATTCCATCCGAAATCAAGCCGGGGACGGCCTATCCCTTCGTCATGTCCGCTGATGCAGCTTATTACGGCAGTAATCTCCTGGGCGCAACGACCACGGGCTTCACGCGTACCAAGGAAGGCGGTGATATTGCCAGCGTTCAGGCCTATCTTGATATTAATGGCCAGGTGTTGAGTGACCATCAGGAATCGCAAGGCAGCCTGGCGTTAAGTCCTGGCGCAACCGAAGGGGAAAGCAAGACGGTCACCCTGATTTGCCGCATCGATATCGTCACGGTGACGCAAACATATACCTACCAATGGGCGGGGTCTGGCTGTACCGCCAAAGTCACCCTGCCAAAAAACATGCAACCCGATGAGCCGTTTACCCCAACGGTTGTGGTTGTGGACAAGGAGAAACGGCCTATCGCTCCACAGCAGGAAAACTGGTTTTATAACGATGCGCCCAGCGCGCAAACCATGACCTGGGACGGCAAAGCCGCCACGGTCAAGTACGAATACGTCTGCCCCAACGAGGATAAGACGCGCACCACCACGGTAGCCATTCCAGCCGCGAAATTCTGCAAGGCTTCGCTTGCTCTGCCCGAGAAGATGACGCCGGATGAAATGTTTTCGCCGCGCGCCACAGTGGTGGATCAGGACGGCAATGAGGTCGCTCCGGAAAATGTTTCTTGGTTTTATAACGGCGCATCCAGTTCCGTACCCATGAAATGGAAGGACGGAGATGAGGCTGTTGTGCGTTTTGATTACACCTGCCCCCTGAACCGTAAGAAAGGCACCGCCAACATCACAGTTCCACCGGCGAAAAAAGACAATGCCTGGGTTGTGGTCGTAGGCGACTGGTTCAAAGTTCTGGCGGCGGGATTGGTGGCGGTTGGCGGTGGTGGTCTGGCAGTCCGGCGCGGATCAAAAAAAGAAGCTGGGCCGAAATATATCCTCCAGTTGACCACCCGCACAGTTGAACTAAAAGTGAAACAGCAGGGGACGTTGATGGCGCTGGCATGGAAAATCATGCCGGATGGAACGGTCGAACCGGCATCGGATGCGGTCATCAGGGTGGCTATTCTCGACCAGGGAGCCGGGGTAGCTGTGACCCCGGCCAGCGGAATTTGCTCGCAGAATTTCATCTTCACGCTGACCGATCCGCAGGTCTGTAAAGAGGTACCGGTTTCTGTCACCGCAACCATCAAAGGATACAAAACCAGCGACCGCGTAATCATCAAAATCCTTCCAACCTATGAGTTGAATCTGGCCTGGCATGACTCTCAGAAAAGAACCTTGATGGAAGGTGCGAATGAGATTTACGCAGCCGCAACCCTCAAAGCTACGCCGTTGCCGGACGCAGCCACGACGCCCGACAAGCTGGCAAAGCGAATTTTGGTTTCCAAATACGGGCCCAATAGCGATTTTGTGCTCTTGAAAGCAGCTCCACCAAAAGTGTATGATCCGTTCGTGCGCGACGGCAAGCTGTGGATCCCGCTGCGGATGGAGAACACAGGAGGCGCGAGCTTTCGGCCGGGGAATCCGACACTCAAGGCCGTGTTTGAAGATAAAGACGACAAACTGTCTCAGGAACTGGCATTAACCTTAAAGCCGCTGGCTGTTTTCGACGTCCGGGTGGAAGGAAAAAAGAGGGCGGATGTGCTTTTCGACGCCAATCTGGAAAGCCCCGCCTGGGTATTTCCCGACATCAACGCGTATTTTCATGAGCCGGGGAATGATACCGTGGCTGTGGAACCAACCTTTGATTACGGCAAGAGTATTGATCAGGTCATCTTCGATCCCCCGGTATTGATGGTGCGTGAAATTACGCCCAACGGCATGGATCAGTACACCATTTGCGTGCAGTTAAAACCTGGCGTGAACCTGGAAGATAGCTTCAGAGCGGATCTCTCGGACCGCAACGGCATCATCCAGGTGCGGGTCAGCGTAAAACCCGCAAGCGGGAAGCCGTTGGATGCGCTTGTCACGTACCAGTTGCGGCCGCAGTTCTCCCTGTTTGCGTACCAGGAGGTAGATGAACCGCGGCTGGTCAAAGGTATTTCATTGAAGCCCGCCGAATTTCTCGCGGACGGCGAAGACTTGATCACGGTCAAATTCGGCTGCTGTCGTTCGGATATCACCGGCGATGTGCAGGCCAAAATTGCGCGCAAGCTGCCGGACGTTCATTTCACCGTCGACCAGTTTGAATTGATGGGAGATCGTTCGGATTATTTTGTAGCCTATAAAGAAGAAGTCTGGTACGAACAAAACGCTCCGATCTGTCACATCCGTTCGAAATCGCCGGTGCTTTATGATGCCGATATCGCGCGAAGCAAGGTTTTTCTGCAGGCGCAAGGTACGCTCAACGAAGACGTTCCATCGAATTATCTTGGGAAAGAGATCAAATTGGACCGCAAGTTGGAGGTTTTTCCGAGGCTCCTCAACTTGAAGCTCTGGGTGGTGCCAGGGAAGAGCCGGGGCACATCGGAGGCCTGGATACTGGCGTATCTGGAAAACACCCCCGAAAATCGAATCAAGGCAACGTCGCTGCTGGTGAAAACCGAGAGCCTTGGCAGCCCAAAGCTGGAAATATATGGGCGCTATGACCAGGACGAAGTCCGAACGGGCGATGATGGCAGCGCGCAGGTTGATCTGCGCTATACGGGCCTGGATTGGGATAATTATCAAGAGGCCCTCTTCACGGTTTCCGTCTACTTTTCCACAAAGAACGCCGAACAGTTGAGCAAGCCGGTACAGGAAGCCATCAATATCAAAAAGAATGTCAACCAGCTACTCGGCGACCTGTTCGACAGGGCGGATATGCTCAAGCTCAATAATCCCTATTACGAAACGCGTTCCTACGGCCTTAGCAGTATTATCGACCTGACCGTTTACCGTCCGTTTGTGCGCGGTCCGATATGGAATATGTGTTGCTCCATTTCGGGTAATGACGGCGCGGCCCTGGTCGGGGACAAGACTGTGCGCTTTGCAAGAGATTACAGTTGCTCGGAAATACGGGATCGCATTGCCAGTTGGATGACGCGCCGCCGCCACTATTTGCCCGGTGATCCACGCCGTATTGGAAACGTATGTGCGATGAACGGTATTGAATTTGACAACTTCGATATCGGTGGAGGGTTGCACCGCTATGCTGCGATTTTCTTATCCGGAATGGCGCCGACAAAGGATCCCAGGGGGTTGGATCCATGGTGGAAGCAGCATTGGAAGGATGAAGCCTACAAGACCGTCGATGGTTTGCTTTCCAATTTTTGGCAGCAGACGTATTGCGCGGAAGCCGCGGCCTGGTATCAGGTCAGCCTGATACCGCTGCAGGCCATTGGTTTTGCAACCGGCGGCGGCGTGCTCATTGCGATGACTGCGTTAATCCCGCCTCTGGCCGGTTTATATGCGGTCGCTACCGTCGGTGAGCTGTGCAGCCGGTCGGTATATTCGGGAAAGGCGTACCATACCATTAATGCTCACGATTACACCCCGCGCGAAATATTCATCGAAGAGTGGGCGGCATGGGCATCGGACCCGGATTCGAGCGCGATTGAGGAAGACGAAAACCCACAGACCGGCGCGCAGGAAGTCGACAGCGCTGGCGAATCCAAAGCATCGGATGACAACGAAGTCTCCGGTAGCGGGGAATCATTCGTGGATCCGGCTACGAAACCCCAGTTATAGGATTGATCTGATGCAGGAATGCGTCCTGCCTGCCAGTCAGCGCCGGCACCGCTGCCAGCGGCGCCCAATACAGCTCAAACTCAATCACAGCCTCGGGGCCTTCGGATGGGTGGCGTTCCTCATGGACCCAGCGCTCGGGTAGATCGCCGTGCGCTTCCAGGTGGAAAAACCAGCGCCGGGCGATGCCTTGCTTGCCGAATTCGGCTAAATCCTGTACATCCTGCCCGAGTAAACGCGGGGTGGAAAACTGGCTGAGCCCGCTTTCCTCTTCGGCTTCGCGCAGCACCGCCACAGCCGGATCTTCCCCCGGCTCGATCGTGCCGGCCGGCACCTGGATGCCCGCTTCCGGGACGTGCGTGTGGCGAAACACCAGCAGCCGCCCGCGGTGGGTGATGTAGGCGACAACTTTTTCGACCATGAGAGGGCTCACTCTTCCTTCAGCAGCCACAATCGCAGCGTTTCGCCCACCGCTTCCAGGCTGTGCGCCGAGACTTTATCCGCGGTGTCTTCACTGGTGTGCCAGTAAGGGTAGTCAAAGTCGATGATGTCGATGGCGCGGATGCCTTTCTCCAAAAAAGGCGTGTGATCATCCAGCATCGAGTGTTTTAGCTCGGGGATAAATTGCTCGCCGTAACCAGCCTCGGCGGCGATTTGCCAGATTTCGTCGGTCAGTTCAGGGTCGGAGTTCCGCTCTTTGTAAATGTTCAGGTCGGCGTCGCCGATCATGTCCACAATCACAACGGAGTCTGGCGTGCCTTCCAGCGCGTCCACGAAGGCGCGCGAGCCGAGAATCCAATCCCAGCCGGGCAGCCGGCCGTTGTCTTCGCTGTCAAAGAACACCAGCCACACCTGCTTATCCAGGTCGCGGGGCAGCACGCGCGCCAGTTCCAGCAGCACTGCCACGCCGGAGGCGCCGTCATTGGCGCCGGGCACCGGTTGGGTCTGTTTTTCCGGGTCAAGGTCCTTGTCGGCCACCATGCGCGAGTCGAAGTGCGCGCCAATGATCACCCACGGCGTTCCACTGCCGAGCTTGGCGATGACGTTGCGCACCGGCTGGTTCTGCCAGGTGGTTTCCTGGATTTCCACCTGCCAGCCTTGCGCTTCGGCCTCGCCGCGGATCCACTCGACCACGCGGGCGTGCGCCTCGGTGCCAACCACGCGCGGCCCCATCTCCATCTGGGTGACCACGTGGCGCATGGCATTTTCGCCGCTGAACGGCCCAGGCGTGGGGGTAGGCGTCGGCGCGGCGGTTGGAGCGGGGGCTGTAACGCTCGGGACAGTCGTGGCGGTAGGCGAGGTATCTGGCCGTGGCAAAACGCGGGCAACAAAGATGGCCGCGACGGCCAGCGCAAACACCAGAATCACGAAAATGGACCGGCGGTTATTCATTCGCACTCCAATAACGTTCAAGATCATCCAGCGCCCGCTGCGCATAGGCAGAGGCGCGTTCGCGCTTGCCCTTGAGTGGAGCATCTAGCGGCGGTAGGATACCGTAGTTAGCCTTCATCGGTTGAAAGTCTTTCAACTCGGCGTGGGTTATGTAATGGCACAACGCGCCGAGCATGGTGGTTCCTGGCAACTCCAGCGGTTGTTTGCCTTGCAGCAGCCGCGCCGCGTTGACCCCCGCCAGCAGGCCGGTGGCGATGTTGCCCATGTAGCCTTCCACCCCGGTGATCTGCCCGGCGAACAGCAGATCATCGCGCTGGTGGAATTGAAGGGTGAGGCGCAGCAGTTTGGGCGACGCCAGGAAGGTGTTGCGGTGCATCTGGCCGTAGCGCTCGAAGCGCGCGTTTTCCAACCCGGGCACCATGCGGAACACGCGTTTTTGTTCGGGGTAGGTCAGGTTGGTTTGGAAACCCACCATGTTATACAGGCTGCCGGCCAGGTTATCCTGGCGCAGTTGCAGCACCGCGTGCGGGCGGCGGCCGGTGCGCGGATCGCGCAGGCCAGTGGGGCGCATTGGCCCAAACGCCAGCGATTCCGGCCCGCGGCTGGCAATGATTTCGGCGGGCAGGCAGCCTTCAAAGAACGTATGCGCCCCGGCTTTTACCCCCGTGCGGATATCTTCTTCAAATTCGCGCAGCGTGATGCGCTCGGCGTTGCACAGCGCCTTCACAAAGGCCTCATACTCCTCGCGCGTGAACGGGCAGTTGATGTAATCGCCCTCATCCTGGCTGCCGACGCCGTAGCGCGAGGCGCGGTACGCGATGTCCATGTTAATCGAATCGACCGCCACAATCGGCGCGATGGCGTCATAAAAGAACAGCGATTCCTCGCCCGACAGCGCGCGGATTGCTTCGGCCAGTGGGGTAGAGGTGAGCGGGCCGGAGGCAATCACTGCCGGGCCGGCGGGGATTGCACGCGCCTCAGCGCGCTCCACGCGGATGTTGGGGTGGGCCAGAATGCGTTCGGTCACCCGCCGCGCGAACGCTTCGCGGTCGACGGCCAGCGCGCCACCGGCCGGTAGGGCGGTTTCTGCCGCGCACTGTAACAGCAGCGATCCCATGCGGCGCGCTTCCTCTTTCAGCAGCCCGGAGGCGCGGTCGATCTGGTTCGCGCCCAGCGAATTGGAGCACACCAGTTCGGCCAGATCACTCGTCAGATGCGCGCCGGTGGGTATCTGCGGGCGCATTTCCACCAGCGTCACCGCGATGCCGCGCTGTGCGGCCTGCCAGGCGGCCTCGCTGCCCGCCAGCCCGCCGCCGATGATTGTCAGTTCGGGTGAAGAGTACTCAGGCATTTTTCCGCAGGAAGATGGTCCAGTACACCATCCCCACCATCACGCCCCCGCCGATGATGTTGCCAATCGTCACCGGCAGTAGATTGTTGAGCAGGAACGCCCCCCAGTTCAGACCGTCCAGCGCCAGGCCAGCATCTGTGGCGATTTTGGCGGCAAACGCCGGGTCAAACTGCTTGATAAACAGCGCCATTGGCACAAAATACATATTCGCCACGCTGTGCTCAAACCCTGCTACCACAAATGCGGTGATTGGAAAGACAATCGCCAGAATTTTGTCGCCGGTGCTATTGGCTGAGTAGGTCAGCCACACTGCCAGGCACACCAGCGCGTTGCACAGGATGCCCAACACCACTGCCTGGAGGAAACCGTAATGCAGCTTTGACACACCAATATTGAGAATCGCACGTCCCACCGCGCCGCCGCCAAAGGTGTACTGCCCGCTCAGGAACACCAGCGCCGCGG